>CAWUMA010000257.1:0-1508 GCA_963923835.1 uncultured bacterium | reverse complement strand
AAGGCCCCCCGGCGACCCGTGAGGATCTTGTGGGCGTACGCCTGGTGACCCGTGTCCCAGAGGATGATGTCCTCGGGTGACTGGAAGACCCGGTGGAGGGCCAGGGTCAGTTCGACCACGCCGAGATTCGATCCGAGGTGTCCGCCCGTGGTCGTCACCGTGTCGATAATCAGCGCGCGCAGTTCGCGGGCCAGGTCCTCGAGTTGCTGCTCGTTCAGGCCGCGCAAATCGTCGGGAGACCAGATGGAGTCGAGGGCCACCGAGCCAGCCTACCGGTGCGTGTTTTCTTCAATTTCCGCAGAAAAAGGGTAAGTTGCTCCCCATGAGCACACTCGTTGCCCCCGACATCCTCGAGCGCACCCTGGCCGTCGCGACTCAGCGCGGCGGTGACTTCGCCGAAGTCTTCGTCGAAGACCGTGTCACCTCGTCGGCCTCGATGGACCAACAGCGCGTCGAGGAACTCAGTTCGGGCCGCGACCGGGGTGCGGGCATCCGCGTCGTCATCGGCGACACCACGGGGTTCGCCCACACGGCCGACCTCTCCGAGGCCGGGCTGCGCGCGGCGGCCGAAGCGGCCGCGGCGGTGGCGCGAGGCGGCGGTGGGGGCGTGCGTGAGGTCGCTCTGGAGAAACTGCGTGAGTACGCGACTCCGACCTCGATGGCGGGTGACGTCGTCGACAAGGCCCGCAAGATTGAGTTGATGAGACTGGCCGACGAAGCGGCCCGGTCCGAGGGTGGATCCATTTCGCAGGTCCAGGTCGCGTTGGGTGACTCGTCGCGCCGCATCATGGTGGCCAACACCGACGGCGTGTTGGCGAGTGACCACCAGGTGCGCACCCGCTTCAACGTCATGACCATCGCCGCCGGTGACACCGGCATGCAGACGGGATACCGTCCCGTCGCGGGGACCCGGGGCTACGAAATCCTCACCGAGGAAGCCGTCGCCGAGGCGGCCCGGGGCGCCGCCCGTCAGGCCATCACCAAGTTGGCGGCTCGTCCGGCCCCCTCTGGCGATCTGCCGGTCGTGCTGGCCGGTGGTTCAGGTGGCATCTTGTTCCACGAAGCCTGCGGACACGGACTCGAGGCCGACGCCATTTTGAAGATGTCCTCGGTCTACGCCGGGAAGGTCGGCCAGCAGGTCGCCAGCCCGCTCGTGACCCTGGTCGACGACGGCACGGTCACCGGTGAGTGGGGGTACCTCGCCATTGACGACGAGGGCCGTCCGGCGGGTCGCAACGTGCTGATTGAAAACGGCGTTCTCACGGACTACATGTGGGACTACCTGCGCGCGCGCCAGGAGGGCCGCGCCTCGTCGGGCAACGGCCGCCGTCAGAGCTACCAGCACCTGCCCATGGTGCGTATGACCAACACGTATCTCCTCGCGGGCACGTCCGACGCCGACGACATCGTCGCCAACACCGAGCGCGGCGTGTACGTCGCCCAGCTCGGCGGTGGTCAGGTGAACACGGCGACCGGTGACTTCGTCTTCGGTATGACCGCGGCCTTTC
>CAWUMA010000256.1:0-1540 GCA_963923835.1 uncultured bacterium | reverse complement strand
ATGCGGTCGTAGAGGGCGTCGAACGAGTCGGCCGATTCGTACCACTCGTCGTAGCTCGCCACGGCGGGGAACTCGTCGGCGGCCGGATGGACGCGGGTGCGCAGGCGCGCCACGGTGGCACCCTCGAGCAGGTCGCGGGTTCGGGGCGTCAGTAACTCAGGTCCGCCGGGCCCGAGGCCCACCACGCGGACTCTCGCCACTACTGGTACCGGGCCGGTCCCCGCTGCAGACCGGCCAGCACGCCCGGCGAAGTCACGTCAGACTCGGCCGGCACGGCGAGGTTCGCCACCGTCGGACCCGACGAGGTCAGGGCCCAGCGACCGAAGGCCGGGCTCACCGACACGGCGGCGCGGTACAGGAGGTTCTCCTTCACCCGGGTTCCCCCGGCCGCGTTGTAGTTACGCGCGTCGGCGAGCACCAGCTGCTCCGCGTCGGCGAAGGTCGACGGCGTGCGCTTGGTGACGGCCACGAAGAGATTGGCGGTACCCGTGCCGTAGGCGATCTTGCGGGGCTTGGCGTTGTACTGATTGAGCGCCAGACCCGCGGTCAGGCGGCGCCAGGTGTCGTAGTACTGACTCGAGGGCTTCCAGCAGCCGTACGCTCCGCCCTTTTGGCTACTGGAGTCGAGGCTGTGCTCGCGGGCCAGTTCGGCGACGCTCATACCCTTGGCGCGGTCGGCGTAGAAGAGGTTGAGAGTGCGCGGCGACACCACGGCCACCGCGACGCACAACTCGTCGTAGTTGGACGAGTGCGTCGAGAAGTAGGACTCGAGCCCGGCCGTGGTCAGGGGAATCTGGCTCGGCATCATCTTGTCCAGCCACATGGCGTCGGCCTGAGCGTGGAGCTGGAAGGCCAGCATCGCCGGGGGCAGGGCGTCCAGGGCGGCGGCCGGTGACGTCCCGCAGCGGTACTGACGCGCCGCGGCGGCGGCGTTGAATTCTTGCTCGAGCGCCGCGCGCGCCGTCGTGAGGTCGGCCGCGGTCGGCGTGCCGCCGTGACGGTCCACGTAGTCAATGATCACGGCGCTCTCGACGCGCAACTTCGTCCAGTTGGCGGTGGCCGCCGCGGAGAGGCTGTCGTGACCCCCACCCGAACGGTAGAACTGACCGGTCATGGCCGAGAGATAGCACTGGAGGCCGGGATTCGCGGCCAGGGCCGAGAGTTCCTCGCGCATCGCGCGGTCCGACACGCTCACCCCGGGAGCACGCACCACCGGTGATGCGGCGAAGCCGGCGAGGGCCGCCCCCACGAGAGACAGAGCGAGCAGAATTGAGAGTCGGCGCACCGCGCCAGCCTAACGACTTAGTTCGCCGACGAAGGTCCGACAATCTCCGCCAGGAGGTCCCGCAGGGCGGCCGGCGTGACCTCGGCCGGTGTGCGCTCCACGCGAAGTTCGCGGCTGACCTCGTCGTAGGCTCGGGCGCCGAAGCGCCGGCGCACCGACATCTGGGCCGACACCGAGAGCGCGAGTGGCCCCATGCGCACCAGCGGCTTGGAGCGGACCCCGGTACCTGTCTCTTATACACATCTCCGAGCCCAC
>CAWUMA010000255.1:0-1546 GCA_963923835.1 uncultured bacterium | reverse complement strand
AGTTCTGGCCGACGTGGAGCAGGGTCATCGGGTCGTCGTATTCGACAACCTTCGGAGTCACCACTCCGGCGTTGGCCCGGTAGGCCGTTTCGACGAGACGGGTCACGCAGTCGGGCTCGAGACGGACGTCGTCGTGGCAGAACAGCCAAAAAGCCGCCCCGTCCACCATCACGGCCGCCTCGTTACAGGCAGCTCCGAATCCACGGTTTTCCTCTAGAACCTTGACGAAGGCCGTGGGGGCGAGGGCGGCCACCCGGGCGGCGACGTCGGGGTGCTCCCCATTGGCCAGAACCAACAGGGAGAGATCGGGGTAGTCCTGGCCGACCAGGGAGGCCAAAGTTGCCTCTAGGCCGGGACCCGGGCCCGTGGTGACGACGACGGCGACAACCGCCGGGGCACGATTTTCCATTCGCTTCAAGGCTAGTGGGGGGTCTGGGGCCCGCCGTGGCGCTGAAAAGCCCTGGTCAGAGGCTAGTTACTGGCTCCCACCGCCATGGCATAGGCCGCCAGGTGGTTGGCGACCGAGGCCTCCCACGTGAAGGCCCGTGCTCGAGCCAGCCCGGACTCGCGTCGCCGGGCCGCAGTTGCTTCACTTTCGGCCAACACTGTGGCAATGGTCGCGGCCAAATGAGAGGCGTCGCCCACCTCACAGAGTGCGGCCGCTCCCCCGGCGACCTCCTCCATCACCGTGCCCCGGGTAGTCACGACGGGGGTCCCACAGGCCAGAGCCTCCAGTACCGGGAGGCCAAAACCCTCGCCGCGTGACGGGTAGGCCACTACCGACGCGGCGCGAAGAAGTGCCGGCAGGGCCCCATCCGACACGTAGCCCAGGCGCCGGACACGCTGACCGGCGGCGACGTCAACACCACCCCAGCCGGCTTGGCCGGCCACCCAGAGTTCCAGATCCGGGTCAGAGGCCGACAGCTCCGCGAAGGCTTCCATCAACACGTCAAGCCCCTTGCGGGGCTCCAAGGTGCCGACGAAGAGGATTGCCCGACGACCTAAGTCGATTCCCAATTCGCGCAACATCGTCGCGTCTTCCGCTGCGTCGGGCGTGAAGCGCGACAGGTCAACCCCGTGCGGTGCGACCACCACCGGAGCGCGCACCGGGGACACCGCTTCGAGGAGGCGGCGCGTGGTCTCACTCACGCAGATCAGCACGTCGGCGCGGCGGGCGGCCGTCAGAATCGCCTGACGGAAGAACGAGACCTTCGCGCGTTCGTGCCACTCGGGATTGGAGAAGAAGGTGAGGTCGTGAATCGTCACCACGGTCGGCGTCTTTCCCGTGCGTGGCATCGTGTAGTGCGGACCGTGCCACACGTCGACGTGACGGGCGACGTTGGAGGTGCCCGCCAGAGTCGCTTCGTACAGGAGGCGCGCAATCCGGTTATCGGGGACGACATTCGCCACCGACGCGTCAGGGGCGAAGATGGGCCATCGGTCGTCTCCGTGGCGCGCCACCAAGGTCGTCGTGACGCCGGCGTCGGGTAAGCGACGGGCGAGTTCCACGATGTAGCGACCCGCCCCGGCCACCTTGGCGGGCACG
>CAWUMA010000254.1:0-1546 GCA_963923835.1 uncultured bacterium | reverse complement strand
CCTCTTCGGGGCGGTACCCCCACTGGTTACGGAAGAGGGCCGTCTGGTTGAGATAACCGGCGATCTCGTCAAGGGCGATGCCCTTCGCGACGCGTGAACCGATGAAGGGCGGTGTGAAGAGGGGATTATCCGTTTCCACGGACGGGGCACGACGGGGCGCGTCGGGCGACGGGGCGCTCTCCTCACGGAAGCGGCGCGACACGTTCTTCTCGGACAACTCGCGACCGAAGGTCGGGTCGTCCTCGCCCGAGCGGCGGATTTCACCGAGTCGGTCGAGGACCCGGAGGCCCTCGAAGGCGTCGCGGCCGTAGAAGACACGTCCGGGGTAGGCGGCGCGCAGATCGCGTTCGACGTAGGTGCGCGTAAGAGCCGCCCCGCCCAACAGAACCGGCACGTGGGCGAGGCCCCGCTCGGCCATGATCTCGAGGTTCTCGCGCATGATGAGTGTGGACTTCACGAGCAGGCCGCTCATGCCGAGGGCGTCGGCCTGGTGCTCCTCGACCGCGGCGATCATCTCGTTGATGCCGACCTTGATGCCGAGGTTGATGACCTCGTAACCGTTGTTGGTAAGGATGATGTCGACGAGGTTCTTGCCGATGTCGTGCACGTCGCCCTTGACGGTGGCGAGCACGACCTTGCCGCGGCCCCCCTGGTCGCTCTTTTCCATATGAGGTTCCAAGTGGGCGACGGCCGTCTTCATCGTTTCGGCACTCTGGAGCACGAAGGGCAACTGCATCTCGCCCGAGGCGAAGAGTTCCCCGACTTCCTTCATCCCATCGAGGAGCACATCGTTGACGATGTCGAGCGCCGCCAGGCCCTCGGCCAGGGCCGCGTCGAGGTCGGCCTCGAGGCCGGTGCGCACGCCGTCGATGATGCGCCGGCGCAGTCGGTCCCGCAGCGGCAACTCGTCGAGCTTCGAGGCGTTCGAGCTCGTGGTGGTGACGCCTTCGAAGAGCGACAGGAGTTCCTGGAGCGGGTCGTATCCCTCGCGGCGGCGGTCGTAGATGAGGTCACGGCAGACCTCACGAACCTTTTCGTCGATGCGGGCCAGCGGAATGATCTTGGAGGCGTGGACGATGGCGGCGTCGAGTCCCGCCTCGGCGCACTCGGCGAGGTAGACGCTGTTCAGGGCCTGGCGGGCGGCCGCGTTCAGACCGAACGAGATGTTGGAGAGTCCCAGAATCGTGCGCACGCCGGGGATTTCGGCCTTGATGCGGCGGATTGCCTCAATGGTTTCGAACCCGTCGCGGCGCGACTCCTCCATGCCCGTCGACAAGGGCAGGGCGAGAGGGTCGATGAAAATGTCGTGGGCGTCGAGTCCGTAGCGCTCCACGGCCAGATCGGTGATCGCCCTCGCGGCGCGCACCTTCCAGTCGGCGGTGCGAGCCTGGCCCTCTTCGTCGATACACGTCGCCACGACGGCGGCGCCGAATTCGGCGGCCAAAGTTAAGAATCCGTCAAGTCGGGTGCCCGGTCCGTCGCCCTCTTCGAGATTGACCGAGTTGCTGTCTCTTATACACATCTCCGAGCCCACGAGACGGACTCC
>CAWUMA010000253.1:0-1546 GCA_963923835.1 uncultured bacterium | reverse complement strand
TTGGGCCGGCGTGCACATCCCGGTCGACGCCGCGAAGGACTTCGTGCTGGATCCGCTGCGCTCGTACCCGAATCAGCCCGACCTGACGGCCGCGTTGCGCTCGTGGCGAGACGCCTCGTCTTCGCAGCAGACCGCGTGGACCGACGCCTACTCCCACGTCATGGGGTCGATGTCCTTCACGTCCGGGCACGTCGTCACGCCGGTCGCGGCCGACGGACCCGTACCGGTGCTGATTGACAGCCTCACTCAGATGGCGCGAACCGGAGCCCTCGACCAGGCACTCGTGACCCGTAACGGCTTCTACACCACTGACTACACCAAGCCCTTGTTGTTCCTCGCCGACGGAAACTGGTTCGCCGGTTTGGCCGACAAGCAGCACCTCAGTGGCGACCAGTGGGGAATGATGAACGAGACGGGCAGCTACCCGGGCCAGGCCTGGCTATGGCTGTACACGTTCTGGTATCAGATACCGCCCTTTAACACCAGCGACAACGCGGACGCGCTGGTGTGGGGACTGATGATGGTCCTGACGCTGATCTTGTTACTCGTCCCCTTCATCCCGGGGCTGCGCAGCATCCCGCGCAAGGTCAAGATCTACCGACTGATCTGGCGCGAGCACTACCGCCGAGTGTGACCTAGAGGCGCTGCGGATCGAGAAAGGTCCGCAGCGCCTCTTCGTCCCCCTGCAGCGTGAAGATGTTGGATTCGCGCGCCACGGCGAGGAGTTCTTCCACGAACAGTTCGTGGGCGCCGAGACGGGGGTCTTCGTCGGTGAAGTTGACGTAGAGGATGATGAAGCGCGCGTCACGGCCGTCGGGCTTGCGCCGCATGACCCGCCCCATCCGTTGGATCATCTGGCGGCGCTGCTTCGACGAGGCCACGATGACCGCGAGATCGGCGTCGGGGACATCAACGCCCTCTTCGAGGGTCTGGACCGAGGTGAGAACCCGGTGTCGGCCCGCGGCGAAGTCCTCCAGGATGGTCTCACGTTGCACCGAATCGATGTCGGAGTGGTGCACACCCACTGGGATGTTCTGCTCGCCCAGCAACTCGTGGAGGCGGTTCGCCGACTTGATCGACTGGGTGAAGATCAGCGTGCGATCGGCGTCGTTGATGGCGTCACCCAGCTTGCCCACGGCCTCCTGCTTGGCCGGCGTCTCGGCGAGCAGTTCCTTCTTGCGGCGCCACTTCGAGAGCCACTTGTTCGCCACGATGCCCGACTTCATGGACGACCCCGCACCGGTGAGGCGCAACACGTCGTCAAGAAAGGCCGAGAAGGGCGCCGGCCGGCAGCCAAACTCGTTGATCAGCATCCGGCGAAGTGAGGAAAGAGCCTGCTGCAGTCTGACGTACTCCTGCTTTTCTTCCTCCGAGAAGTCGACGCCCACGAAAGCGGTGCGGACATTGGTGATGACTCCATCGGCGATGGCCCGCTCGTAGTCCAGGCGGAACACCACCCGGCGGAAGTACGGGATGAGGACCTCCTCGTGGAGGTTGTCGAGGCGCTCGTGGGTGGCCGACAAGCCGAGGCGCCTGTCTCTTATAC
>CAWUMA010000252.1:0-1556 GCA_963923835.1 uncultured bacterium | reverse complement strand
TCTACACAGAGTAGATCGTCGGCAGCGTCAGATGTGTATAAGAGACAGGAGCCGTCGTCAACGATGAGAGCGACGACTCGCTCACCCCATTCGGGGTCTGGTATGCCCGTCACAGCGACTTCGTGGACGCCCGGCACGGTGGCCAAAACCGCTTCGAGATCGTCGGGCCAGATTTTCTCGCCACCGGAATTGATCACGAATCCGAGTCGGCCGAACACGCGCACCACACCGTCCACGACGACGCCCGCATCTCCGGTGGGGAACCAATCGGACGCCCCATCGGGGCCGGTCACGCGGGGACGATCTCGATCGCGGTACCGGCTGAACAACGTCGGCGTTCGTACGCACAACTCGCCATCGACCTCGGCCACCTCCACGCCGGGCAACGGTCGACCGTCGTAGACGATCCCCGAACCGGTTTCGGTCATGCCCCACGTGGTGATGACGGCATCGGGAACTTTCTGTGGTGGTCGCGCTCCGCCGAGGAGAATCGTGTCGTACCCCGACAGGTCGTACCGTGAGAGCTGCGTGCGAACGACCGCCACGTGGGTCGCGCCGTAGGACGGCCCCCGGGCTACATCGTCGGGGAGGCCCCACACGAGGCCGGCTCCGGCCAGGACGTGGCGCAGGAGTACGGCGAGGCCCCCGACGTGATTGGCTGGAAGGCACGGATACCAGACCGATGTTGACGAGCGGGACAGGGATGCGTTCGTGAGAGTGGCGCTCGCGGCGAGTGCTTCCCAGCCGAGGTGCGCCGCTTTGGGCGTGCCCGACGAACCCGAGGTGAGCATCACCAGGCCGGTCCCGCCGTCCACGCCCTCGCCGCCAAGTATCACGCGGTGACCCGTGGGGTCTTCCACTTCCGTCGCGCCGAGCAGGTCGAGTTCCTGTCGGGCCCTCACGGGGGAGAGTCGTTGGTCCAGAATGCAGAAGGCGATGCCTTCATCTCGGCACCGGATGATGGCGTCGACCAAACCGGGGCCGAGCGGCATATCCAGTGCGCGCAGGCTCACCACGAGTGCGAGCCTACGAGGGGGCGCTTCGGAAACAGACCGGTAGCGTGGTCGCCATGGCCGACACCGTGATTACAGGTTCTCCGATTGACCCCGTCGAGCAGTTCCGGTCGCAGCCGCTGCCGGCCTTCGAAACGCTGGGCGACTACGACGACATTCGCTATGAGGTGGGCGAAGGTATTGCCGGCTACGCCATCGGTGGTGGCCACATCTTGCACCTCGTGTGCGATCTCTCGATTGCGGCCGACAACGCCCGCTTCGGTCAGACGGGCCCCAAGGTGGGCTCCTTCGACGGTGGGTACGGCTCTTCGCTGCTCGCACGAACGATCGGTTTGAAGCGCGCCAAGGAAGTGTGGTTCCTGTGCCGTCAGTACGACGCCGCTACGGCGCTCGAATGGGGCCTCGTGAATACGGTGGTACCCCTGGCCGACCTGGAACGCGAAACCATCGCGTGGTGCCGTCAGATGCTGACGCTCTCGCCGATTGCGTTGCGAATGCTGAAGGCCGGTTTCAATGCGGCCGATGACGGGTTGGCCGGAGTGC
>CAWUMA010000251.1:0-1556 GCA_963923835.1 uncultured bacterium | reverse complement strand
AAGGCCGACGCCACCGTGGCGCTTCGCCTCGATGGTCAGACCGTCGCCGAGGGCCACATCCCGCAGATCGTGCGCATCATGGGCTCGTCGGGAATGACCATCGGATACGACAGCCACTCGCCGATGGTCACCGACTACGAGTTGCCGTTCGCCTTCACCGGCACCATTTCCAAGATTGTGTTCGAAGTGAAGTCCCGTGCTGTCGCCGCCGACCAGGCCGCGACCCAGCGCGCCGAGATGGGTAAGGAGTGAGATGTCCGATCAACTGATTCTCGACTCGCTGCGTCGCCGGATGCGCGCCATGCACTCACTGTGGGAACAGGCCACCGAGACAATGACGGCCGAGCACGTGAACCACGTGGCCCACGAGGGTGTGTTGCCGATTGCGTTCTCGCTCTTTCACTTCACCCAGATTGAGGACGGCTCAGCCTCCATGCTCGGGGCCGGTCCGATGATCTGGAGCGACGAGTGGGAGTCGCGCCTCGAACTCTCCATCGCCAACCACGGAAAAGAAAAGTCCGTCGACGAGATGGTGGGCCAGCGCATCGGCAACTACGAGGCCTATCTTGAGTATCAGGCGGCCGTCTTCGCGAAGACGGAGAACTGGTTGGCGGCCCTCGACCCCTCCAGCCTGCACGAGGTCATCATCGCCCGACCTCTACCCGAAGGCATCGCTTCGACCTTCAGCGCTCGAGTGGCCGGTGAGGCCGGACTGACCCGTTTGGATGGCACCGAGTGCTGGATTTACCAGCACGGCCTGCGCCACATGGGTGAAGTCGAGCACGCCCGCGCCCTGGTGGGCCTCGGAGGGATGACCTCCTAGCGAGACCGCCAGAGCACCGCGGCCCCGCCCGCGGCGAGGGCCAGACCGGCGAGTTGCACGCCGAGCGAACCGCTGTGCGAGTTCTCGCCGAGCAGCAGACGTTCGTCCAGTGCGCGAATGATGCCCCAGGTGATCATCGCGAGGCCCGTCACCCGACCGCGCCGGGCCCGGATCCAGTCCGGACCGCGAACCAGCGCGAGAGCCATGAGTCCGTCTTCAAGCCCCTGGATGAGTGGAACCGGAACGCGCTTGCCGACCTGGCCCTGATAGTGAAGTCCGAACCATTGGTTGGTGCGATGTCCACCGCCGGCCACCATGAACTGGGGCCCGAGCACACGACCCAGAGCCCAGCCGACCAAGAGGGCCGGGATGAGCGCGTCAGTGAACGCCAAGGTATCGAGACCGGGCCACCATCGGCGCAGCAAGATCAGCCCCACCGGAATGGCGAACGCCAGTCCACCAAAACTCGCGAGTCCGCCGTTCCACACGGCGAGCACGTCAGCGGGGTGATGGCGATAGAGCGACCAGTTGGTCGCGACGTGCGCAACTCGCGCTCCGACGAGACCGGACACCAAGACCCAGCCGGTCCACGCGGCGAAGGGTTCGAGATTGATGTTGGCCGATGAAAGTCGCTTGCGGGCGTATTCGTAGGCGGCGAGAGCGGCGAGGGCCAGACCCAAGCCGTAGAGATGAAAGGTGAACGGCCCGATGTGCCAATCGAGGGGGAGCCCCG
>CAWUMA010000250.1:0-1562 GCA_963923835.1 uncultured bacterium | reverse complement strand
CACGCCAGATCGGCGGCGGTGGCCCGTGCGCTCAACGCGTCGGTACGGAACCAGGCACCCTGCGAGCAGAGGTTCTCCAGTTGTCGGAGAAGAAGGAACCCTTCGTCACGGAACTCGTCGTGGTCGAGAAAAGCGCACACAAGCATGGCGTTCCATTCGAGAATGACCTTCTCGTCGCGTCCGGGCTGGGGTCGGCCGTCGCGGTGAGCCATAAGGGCGTGGCGAACCGGTTCGAGTTGCTCGGGTGTGCGCAAGGGGGCGTCATCGTGGAGGCGCGCAACGGCGGCGCCGAGTTCGTGGGCGATGTCATTGAGCCGCCACCGGTAGATGGCGGCGTCCCGGTCCGCACCGAGTCCGGCCTGGGCGAGTGCCTCGTCGAGTTGGGCCAGGGTCCAGGTGGCGTGCGAGCCCTCACGGTTGTCGGCATCGGCATCCAGCGACGAGGCGTAACCGTGGTCCAGACGAAGTCGCCGGCGTGTGAAGTCGAGGGTGTCGCGGGCCACATCTAGCCAGTCGCCACGTCCCAAACGATGTCCGGCTCTCGTGAAGGCGCGGGCCAAAAGGGCCTGATCGCAGAGCATCTTCTCGAAGTGGGGGACGTGCCACTCACCGTCGACGCTGTAGCGGGCGAAGCCGCCGTCGAGGTGGTCGTACAGCCCACCGCGCACCATGGCGTCAAGGGTCAAGGTGACCGCCTGGCGAGAGGCGTCGTCGGAGTGTTCGCTCAGGGCGTCGATGAAATCGGCCCGGGGAAATTTCGGTGCGCCCGAGAACCCACCCCGAGGGTCGAGGGCCGCGAGTAGTTCATCGCGCAGGCGTTGCCGGGCCGCGTGAGTGTCCGGACGTTCCACGTGTACGAGCCGTTCGAGCGGGTTGATTTCACGCTGGGTGGCCGCCGTGACTTCGTCCGCTTGCGCCTCGATTTCGCCCCGCCTGGCCAGCCACGCATCGGCGAGCGCCTCGAGTAGTCGGCCGAACCCCGGTTGCCCGTGACGGTCCACGGGTGGGAAGTACGTACCGGCGAGAAAGGGGCGTCCGTCGGGCAACGCGAAGATCGACAGTGGCCAGCCACCGTGACCAGTGATGATCTGCGCGGAGGCCATGTAGAGCGCGTCCACGTCGGGGCGTTCCTCGCGGTCGACCTTGACCGGGACGAAGTGCTGGTTCAAGAAGGCCGCAATGACGGGGTCGTCAAAACTCTCGTGGGCCATGACGTGGCACCAGTGACACGCCGCGTAGCCAATGGAGATGAACAGCGGCACGTCACGGCGACGCGCTTCGTCACGCGCCTCGTCGCACCAGGGCCACCACTCGACGGGTTGCTCGGCGTGCTGGGCGAGATAAGCGCTGGTCGAACCGGCGAGTCGATTGGCCATGGGGGCTCCTACTGCAGGTGCGCGAGCTGATCGCGGCGCAGTTTTCCGTTGCCGGTGCGCGGCAACGCCACGACCCGGCGAATCTCTTTGGGCTTGGCCCACGGACCGATGGCGGCCGCCGCGGCGTCGCGCAGTTGGTCGTCACTCACCGAGCCGTCGTCGACGATGAGAGCGACGACTCGCTCA
>CAWUMA010000249.1:0-1562 GCA_963923835.1 uncultured bacterium | reverse complement strand
CTTGGGCCGTCACGTCGTAGACCGGCTGATCGCCACCGGCCGGGTCGGCCGTCTCACACGCCCGGTCGGGGTCGCGCTGGGCGACCGTGGCCACCCTCTCGACGGGCTGACCATCGAGAGGTGCCTCACGAACGAGTTGTCGTAGCAGGGCCGTCCGCGACGAGGCTGACGGAAACTCGCGACGCACGAAGTTCACGTGGTCGACCTCGAAGCAGATAATCACGTCAGCCCACAAGGCGTCGTCCTCGGTGATCTGGTGGCTGCGGTGCCGGGTAATCGGCACGTCGACGAATTCCTCGATACGCGCCAGCGCGTCGCGGGTGCGGCCACTGATGGCCGCGCCCTCGATGGCGTGGGTGCCGGCTGTGCGAATTTGCCACCCCAGGCCCTGCTGCTCCGCGAGGCCGGTGAGCATCGCGCCCAACCACACGGAACGTGACACGTTGCCCGTGCACAGGGTGAGCAGTCGCACGGCTACTGGATGCGAATGCCCGAGATGTTGCGCGCGATCACCAGGCGCTGAATCTCGGAAGTGCCCTCGAAGATGGTGTAGATCTTCGAGTCGCGGTGCCAGCGCTCGACGGGGTACTCGCGCACGTAGCCGTATCCACCGAGGATCTGGATGGCCTCTTCGGTCACGTGCACGGCGGCCTCACCGGCGTAGAGCTTGGACATCGAGCCCTCACCGTTCAAGAACGGCTTACCGGTCGCGGCCATCCACGAGGCGCGCCACACCAACAGACGGGCGGCGTCGACGCGGGTCTTCATGTCGGCCAACTTGAAGGCGATGGCCTGGTTCTCGATGATGGCCCGGCCGAACTGCTTACGCTCCTTGGCGTAGTCGAGGGCGTACTCGTAGGCCGCGCGGGCGATACCGAGCGCCTGGGCGCCGACGGCCGGCCGGGTCGCCTCGAAGGTGGCCATGGCCGCCTGGCTCGAGGCCTTCTTGCCCTCACGCACGCGCGCCAGGCGGTCGTCGAGCTTCTCCTTGCCGCCGAGCAGGCAGCGGCCGGGCACGCGGCAGTCCTCGAGGATGACCTCGGCGGTGTGGCTCGCGCGGATACCCATCTTCTTGAACTTCTGGCCCATGCGCAGACCCTTGGTGCCCTCGGGCACGATGAACGAGGCCTGACCACGCGAGCCGAGTGCCGGGTCGACCGACGCCACGATCACGTGCACGTTGGCGATACCGCCGTTGGTGATCCAGGTCTTGGTGCCGTTTAACACCCACTCGTCGGTCTTCTCGTCGTAGACGGCGCGGGTGCGCAGCGACGACACGTCACTACCGGCGTCGGGCTCGCTCACGCCGAAGGCCGCAATCTTGATGTCGTCGGGCGTGCCGAAGCACTGAGGAATCCACTCCATCTGCTGCTCGGGGGTGCCATTCGACAAGATGCCCGCGACGCCCAGAGTGGTGCCCATCAGGGCCATGCACAGGCCGGCGTCACCCCAGGCCAATTCCTCGAGGGCGATCATCATCGACAGACCGGTGCGGTCGGCGAAGTTGTTCATCATGAAGTCGAGTCCGTAGACACCGACCTTGGCGGCTTCCTTGATGAACT
>CAWUMA010000248.1:0-1570 GCA_963923835.1 uncultured bacterium | reverse complement strand
GTTCAGTGCCGAGGTGACGTAGACGCCCTGGGCTTCGAGGGCGAGGACGTCGGGGCGGCGCCGGGGGATGCCCGGTGTCTTGAAGACGATGTCGCACGTGGCGAGCGCTTCGAGGCCGCCCTCGTCGGTCTTGAGAATCTGGGCGCTCTCACCCGGGTTGTCGTCGACCATGACGATGTCGGCCGTCACGCTGCGCAGGGCCATGATGGTCGTGCGGCCTTCGAGTCCGATACCCCAGACGCCGACGCGGCGGTCGATCAGGTCAAGAAATCCATGTTTGCGGGACACCAGTTACTCCTTGGGGCTCCAACAGTTCGCTCAGTGTACGGTCGGCGCCGGCTTGGGCGGCCACTTCGGCCAGCCACGGGACGTCGGCGTAGGCCGGGTCGTTCGCCACGGCCGCCAGTGCTCCGGCGCACTCGTCGGGATCGCCGACGCAGTCGAAGGGCTTGTGATCGAGCCCCAGGCCCACCAGGGTGGCGAGCTGTGAACGGAGTTCGATTTTCGCGAGTGGCTCGTGACCGAAGATTTCTCGCAGGCGCGGACGGGGGAGGAACGGCGCCAGCACGAGGTTGATGAAGAGGCACTTGTCGCACTCGCCGCACCAGTTCGCCGCGCGCGCCGCCGGGTCGTGGGTGAAGGCCCGGTTACAGCTGCGAAACACCGGGTGGTAGTCCGTCAGCCCGGCGAAGCGCTCGGCCACCCAGAGTTCGCTGCGGTCGCGCAGCACGCTGGCCACGGTGAGGCTGCGCCCGAGACGCTCGGCGACCGCGGCCGAGATCAACTGTTCGGCCTCCCAGGACTTGCTCCACTGGTGATTGACGGGCTCACCGTCGCGCACCAGGTTGGGCACCGACGCCGAGTGCTCGTTGCTCATCGCGACGCCGCCGCGTCCCGTGCGCGCGGCCGACGTCACGGCCAGCAGGGTCACCATGGCCGTCACGGGCACGTGACCGAGGAAGAAGCTCGGGTCGGGCGTGCGGATGGCGGGATCGAGAGTGCGGCTGGCCCGGGCGATGGGCAACGTCGTGACCGCCGCGGACGCCTCAAGTGGTTCGAATCGTCCCGCGGCGGGGGACACCACGAAGAGCGTTTGGTCGACGTGGGGCCGGAGCTCTTCCACGGTGACGATCGAGTCGATGCCCCCACCGAAGGGGGTGAGAACCGAAGTGGAAGCACCGACGTAGTCAACGGAAGTGGGCACGGTACCCCCCTCAATCGTCACGTCGTCGAGCCACAGGCTGTTGCGCACGGCAAACTCGCCCAGGCCCTCGACCAAACAGGCGCGCAGGAGTTCACGGCCGGCCGGACCCACATTGGTGGTGCCGAGGTTTACGTGTCGTGCGGCGCCGGCCTTGTAGTACGAGAGGCCGGCCACGAGGTACCAGATATCCACGACGGCGCGCGCCGCGTCGGTCATCGTTCCACCATCATCGAAGGTGACGGTCTCGGTGAACGTCAGGTCGTCGAGTCGGTAGTGCGCTCGAACGGTGTCGCCGTCGATATCGACGCCGAGATATTCGAAGGTGTCGCGGCGGAACGGGACCGTCGTCACGTCACTCATCGTACG
>CAWUMA010000247.1:0-1575 GCA_963923835.1 uncultured bacterium | reverse complement strand
TTGCGCAGGTACTTCATCAGGTTGATGCTGGCCAGGTTGCACGCCGAGTTGTCGATGTGCATGTACTCCGAGCAGGGGTTCGAACCGTTGATACGGGCCGTGTTCGGGCTGGTGTGCCACTTGTTGATCGTGGTGTCGAACTGCAGACCCGGGTCGGCACACTCCCAGGCGGCCTGGGCGATGTCGCGCCAGATTTCGCGGGCCTTCACGTTGCGCACGACGCCGCCACCGTGACGGGCCGTGAGAGCCCAGTCGGCGTCGTCGATGACAGCCTGCATGAACTCGTCGGACACGCGAACCGAGTTGTTGGCGTTCTGGTACTGGATCGAGGTGATGTCCTTACCGTCGAGGTCCATGTCGAAGCCGGCGTCGCGCAGGACGCGGGCCTTCTGCTCCTCACGGGCCTTGCACCAAATGAACTCCTCAACGTCCGGGTGGTCCACGTCGAGGATGACCATTTTGGCGGCGCGACGGGTCTTGCCGCCCGACTTGATGGTGCCGGCCGAGGCGTCGGCGCCACGCATGAACGAGACGGGGCCACTGGCGGTGCCGCCGCCTTCGAGAATCTCGGCGCTCGAGCGGATACGCGAGAGGTTGACGCCCGCACCCGAGCCACCCTTGAAAATGATTCCCTCTTCGGTGTACCAGTTGAGAATCGACTTCATCGAGTCCTCGACGGCGAGGATGAAGCAGGCACTGCCCTGCTGGGGTACGCCACGCACACCGATGTTGAACCACACCGGGGAGTTGAAGGCGGCCTTCTGGGTCACGAGCAGGTGCTTGAGCTCGGCGCGGAAGGTCTCGGCCTCGGCCTCGTCGGTGAAGTAGTCACCCTCGATGCCCCAGGTGGTGATGGTGTCGGCGATGCGGTCGACGACCTGCTTGAGGCTCCACTCACGCTCGGGCGTGCCGAGGGTGCCGCGGAAGTACTTCTGGGCGAGGATGTTCGTCGCGTTCACCGACCAGTTCGCCGGGACCTCGACCCCGAGCTGCTCAAAGGCAACCGACCCGTCGCGGAAGTTAGTGATGCGCGCGTCGCGACGATCCCAGACGACCTCGTCGTACGGGTGGCGATCCGGGGTGGTGAAGAACCTGCGGATGCCGATTCCAAGTCGCTGGGGTGCGATAGCCATGATTGTTTTCTCCTCGATACTCCGACACTGCAGCCCTCGTTCTGCGTCGGCGAAGTCGGGAAAACGAGATTAATCGTCCGAGACTCCCCCGCCACAACATGTAGTGGTTTTCCCACTCCAGGTCGCAAGATGTTGTGCTATTACAGCACTGTAATTACATGGCGTCAACTCTCTCGGGACAGGAATTTTGTGAATTCTGGAACCTGCACGATTTGGCCAAAAATCGCCCTCGGCCGGCCGGCGTAGGTTGGCGCCATGGACCTCGTGGTCGCCCTCGACGCCGGCACGACCGGGGTGCGCGCCCTGGCCCTGGACCATGACACGCGGGTCGTAACCGACGCCTACCGCCCGCTCACCCAGCACTTCCCCTCCCCCGGCCTCGTCGAGCACGACGCCGCCGAAATCGCCGATCTCGCCGTCGCCGTCCTGCGCGAGGTCGCCG
>CAWUMA010000246.1:0-1575 GCA_963923835.1 uncultured bacterium | reverse complement strand
ATCTACCTCGTTGAGCAACCCCAGCGATACGGCATCATCGTGACTGACAACCTCTTCGGCGACATCCTCTCGGACCTCGCCGGTTCGGTCGCCGGAGGTATTGGCTACGCCGCCAGCGGCAACCTGAACCCGGCGCGCACCGGCCCGTCGCTCTTTGAGCCCGTCCACGGTGCGGCTCACGACATCGCGGGTACCGGCCGGGCCAACCCTCTGGCCGCCGTATCGTCGGCGGTCTTGATGCTCGAACACCTCGGCGAAGAGGCCGCCGCCACCCGCATCCGCTCGGCGGTGGCAAACTTTGACGGAGATCCGGCCACCCTCGGTTGCGCCGGTGTGACGAACGCTTTGATTGAGAGGTTGTAGATGCCCATCACCCCCACCAAGAAGATCTGGATGGACGGCCAGTTGGTCGACTGGGACTCGGCCACGACCCACGTTCTCTCGCACACCCTCCACTACGGCACCGGCGCTTTCGAGGGCATCCGTGCCTACAAGACACCCAACGGCGTGGCCGTGTTCCGGCTGAAAGAGCACATCGACCGCCTGCTGCGTAGCTGCAAAATCTTGATGATGGACGTGTCGTTCACGCGCGACCAACTGGTCGAAGCCGTGAAGGAAGTGGTGCGCGTCAACGAACTCCACGACGGTTGCTACATCCGCCCACTGGTGTATTTGGGTTACGGCGAAATGGGTATCTACCCACTCAACTCGCCGGTGCAGGTTTCCATCGCGGCCTGGCCCTGGGGTGCCTACCTCGGTGACCACGGTCTTGAGGCCGGGGTGCGCATGAAGATCTCCTCGTGGGTGCGTCACCACCCCAACGCCATGCCCACCGCCTCGAAGACAGTCGGCGGCTACGTGAACTCCAGCCTGGCCAAGGTCGAGGCGATGAAGGCCGGTTACGACGAGGCCATCATGCTCGGCTGGGACGGGCGCATCTCCGAGTGCACGGGCGAAAACATCTTCATCGTGCGCGACGGTGTCCTCGTGACCCCGCCGCCCTCGGAGGCCGGTGCCCTCACAGGTATCACCCAGCACTCGGTCGTCACCATTGCGCGCGACCTCGGGTATGAAGTTCGCTTCGAGGCGATGCGTCGTGACGACCTCTACCTCGCCGACGAGGCGTTCCTCACCGGTACCGCCGCCGAAGTCGTGCCGATCGCCTCGGTGGACGACCGCGCGGTCGGTAACGGCACGCCCGGGCCCATCTCGAAGGAGATCCAGAAGACCTACTTCCAGGTCGTGCGCGGCGAGCGTCCCCGCTACGAGGACTGGCTCGACCGCGTCTAGGCCACGTGGGCGGTAACCTCGCTCCGTGACACAACCCTCCTTCGCTCCCGTTCCGGCCGAGGGCCGGGTCCGTCCTACCGTTCCCACCACGCCGTCGGTGCGTGGACAGCGCCCCAAGCCGGGTCTTCGTCGCACCCCCGAGGCGCCGACGGGTGTGGGCCTGGGCACCCAGGCTCCCGGTGAAGGCTTCGCCCTCACTTTGGCCGAGCGCGAGATCCACGAATTGGGCTGTGAGAGCGAACACGACGCCCACGACGTGGCCACCGCCGTTGGCCTTCTCGCCGC
>CAWUMA010000245.1:0-1578 GCA_963923835.1 uncultured bacterium | reverse complement strand
TGCTCAACGTGCATTTCTCCTTGTTGCCCCGGTGGCGCGGGGCGGCCCCGGTGGAGCGGGCCATCCTCGCCGGCGACCCCGAGACCGGCGTGTGTGTCATGGGAGTCGAACCGTCGCTCGACACCGGCCCCGTCTACGCGCGTGCGGTGGTGGCCATCGGTGACCTCGACGCCGCCGAGCTGACCGCCGAACTGGCCGAGCGCGGAGCGCGTTTGGTGTGCGACGTGCTGGCGCGTCCGGGGGGAATCGGCGAACCGATCCCCCAGGAGGGCGAACCCACCTACGCCGACAAGCTGACCGCGGCCGACTTCGCAATTGGCCCCCACCTCGGCGCCACTCAGTTCGTGCGCACCGTGCGGCTGGGCCGCGCGGTCTGCGTGGTGGATGGACTTCGCTTGAAGGTGCTCGGGGCCCGAGTCGCCGACACACCGGTGCCGCCGGGCCACGTGACTGCGGTCGGCGGACGTGTCGTGGCCGGTGCGGCCGATGGGGCGGTCGAACTTCTCCGGGTGCAGCCCGAGGGTCGTCGGCCCATGGACGCGACGGCGTGGTGGAGCGGGAGGCGTGGCGATGCGAGTCCCACCTTCGCCGCGCCGGACCAATTGGGGTCCTAGGCTGGCGTCGTGAGCGCGCACAACCCGGGAACGGTGGGCGACCTGCGGGTGGCCCCCTCCATCCTGGCGGCCGATTTCGGTCACTTGGCTCAGGCCGTGGAAACCGTGGACGCCGAAACGGACTGGGTCCACGTCGACGTGATGGACGGACACTTCGTGCCCAACGTCTCCATCGGCCCGCCCGTGGTGGCCTCGTTGCGCCCCTACTCCGAGCGCTACTTCGACTGCCACCTGATGATGACCGAACCGGGTCGTTACCTCGAGCCCTTCGCCAAAGCCGGCGCCGACGGTTGCACGGTGCACGTCGAGATTGGCGGCACGCGCGAACTGATTTCGCAGATGCGTTCGCTCGGACTGCGCGTGGGTCTCGCGGCGAATCCCGACACCCCCTTCGAGGCGGTGGAGCCATTCCTCGGTGAGATCGACCTGCTGCTCCTGATGACCGTGTTCCCGGGGTTTGGAGGACAGTCCTTCATGGGCGAGGTCATGCCCAAGGTGACCCAGGCTCGTGAGGCAATTGAGCGTCACGGTTACGCGTTGGACCTCGAGGTGGACGGTGGCATCGATCAGGCGACGGCACCGGTAGCCGTGGCGGCGGGGGCCAACGTCCTCGTGGCGGGCTCGGCCATCTTCTCGAAGCCCGAGCCGTTGCGCGCGGCGCACGACCTACGGGTGGCCGCCCGTTCGGCGCAGCAGTGAACCAGCGCGACGACGAGGCCATGAGCCTCGCCCTCGCCGAAGGTGAACGGGCACGACTTCACTCCCCACCCAATCCCTGGGTGGGCGCGGTCATCGTTGATCGTGATGGGGTGGTGGTGGGCCAGGGCCACACCCAACCGCCCGGCGCAGCCCACGCCGAGATCGAAGCGTTGCGTCACGCGGGCGAACGGGCGCGCGGTGCGACCGTCTACGTGACCCTCGAGCCGTGTGCACACGTGGGGCGAACCGGAGCGTGCACCGATGC
>CAWUMA010000244.1:0-1578 GCA_963923835.1 uncultured bacterium | reverse complement strand
CCCTGGTCCGACACGCTCTCTTCGAGCACGTCGAACTTCCAGCCGTGCAGCGCGAAGTACCGGCGGTACATGTCGGCGAGGTCACCGGCGAAGAGGTTCGCCTCCTCACCGCCCTCGGCGCCGCGGATCTCCATGATGACGTTGCGGCCCTCGTTGGGATCGCGCGGCAACAAGAGGGTTTCGAGTCGGTCTTCGAGCGCGGGGATCTGCTCCTCGGCGGCGGAGACTTCTTCGCGCCACGCCTCGCGGTCGGCCCCCTCGGATTCGTTGAACATCTCCCGCGCCGTGGCCAGGTCGTCACGGACGGCGCTCAGTTCGCGCCAGGCCTCGTTGATCTCGGCGAGTTCCTTGTGCCGCTTCGAGAGGTCGCGCAGACGTGTCAGGTCACTGGCGACATCGGGGTCGGCCAAAGCCTGCTCGACGGAGCGAAGTTCCTCTTCGAGTCCGGCCAGCGTCTCGTCGAGGGAGCGCACGGGGTTGGTCGCGGGTGGTGACTACGCCTTGGGCGTGCGCGACTTCGTCTTCTGGGCGTAGCGGCGCTGGAAGCGCTCGACGCGTCCACCGGTGTCGACGAGCTTCTGCTTACCGGTGAAGAAGGGGTGGCACACGTTGCACAGTTCGATCACGATGTTCGCCTTGGTCGAGCGGGTCTGGAACGTGTTGCCACACGAACAGGTCACCGTCGCCTCGACGTAGTTGGGGTGAATGTCTGCCTTCATGGTGCTCCTTGGTGCGGAGAACGATTCTAGCCCGCGGGCCAGAACGCTCAACTAGTGGGGGCCGGACCCTTGGCGATTTCGGCCAAAAACTCGTCATTCGAACGGGTGGTCTTGAGCTTGTCGATGAGCAGCTCCAGGCCGGCCGCCTCGCGGCCCTCCGAGGCCAGACCGTTCAGCACGCGGCGCAGGCGCCACACCTGGGGCAGGGCCTCGCGGCTGAAGAGCAACTCCTCGTGACGGGTCGACGACGAGTTGACGTCGATGGCCGGGTAGAGACGACGCTCGGCCAGACGGCGGTCGAGCTTGAGCTCCATATTGCCCGTTCCCTTGAACTCTTCGAAGATGACCTCGTCCATCTTGGAACCGGTCTCCACGAGAGCCGTGGCCAGAATCGTGAGCGAGCCGCCCTCTTCGATGTTGCGCGCCGCACCGAAGAACTTCTTCGGCGGGTAGAGCGCTCCGGAGTCGACACCACCGGACATGATGCGGCCCGTGGCCGGCGCGGCCAGGTTGTAGGCGCGGGCCAGACGGGTGATGCCGTCGAGGATGATGACCACGTCGTGCTTCTGCTCGACGAGACGCTTGGCGCGCTCAATGCAGAGTTCGGCGATGTGGGTGTGCTCGTCGGCCGGACGGTCGAAGGTCGAGGCGATGACCTCACCACGCACCGAACGGCGCATGTCGGTGACTTCTTCGGGGCGCTCGTCGACGAGGAGCACCATGAGGTGGACCTCCGGGTTGTTGGTTTCGATCGACTGGGCGATCTGCTTCATCACCGTGGTCTTACCGGCCTTGGGCGGCGACACGATGAGACCACGCTGGCCCTTGCCGATCGGCGACAACAGATCGACGATGCGCG
>CAWUMA010000243.1:0-1589 GCA_963923835.1 uncultured bacterium | reverse complement strand
GTCAGCTCGTCATCGACGAGGCCTACGCCGAATACGCCGGTACCGATGCGCTGGGATGTATCAAGGACGGCGCCATCATCCTGCGGACCTTCTCAAAGGCCTACGGACTGGCCGGCGCGCGCGTGGGTTACGCCCTCGGGCCGGCCGATCTCATCGCGGCCGTGACCTCGCGCCAAGCGCCCTTGTCGGTCTCGGCCCTGTCGGCCGCTCTCGCCCTCGGGGCGTTGGCGAATCCACCGGACCTCGCGCCCCAACTGGCCGAACGTGACCGAATTCGTGGGGCGCTCAGTGAACTGGGTCTCACCCCACTCGAGTCGTACACGAACTTCCTATTCGTGCCGATGAACGAACCCGAGGCCCTCGTCGAGCGACTCCTGCCCTACGGCGTGGTGACCCGGGCCTACCCCGGCGGCTGGCGCGTCAGCGTGCGCGACGCACTCGACAACGACGTGTTGCTCGCGGCCCTGCGGGCCGAGTTGCGCGGCGAACCGGTCGTCAATCCCTACTTGCGCCACCGGCGCGACACGGCCGAAACGCGTATCGCGATTCGTCTGCGCGTGCCCGGCGAGGGCCGCGTCTACGTCAACACCGGTTCGGGCTTTTACGACCACATGCTGACCCAGCTGGCCTTCCACGGCGGGCTCGACCTGCACCTCGAGGGAGTCGGTGACCTCGAAACCGGGGACCACCACACGGTCGAGGACATGATGCGCACCTTCGGCGAGGCGTTGGACCGCGCCCTCGGGGATCGCAAGGGACTGGCTCGTTACGGCGAGTCGCGCGTGCCGATGGACGAGGCCCAGGCTCTCGCGGTCATCGACCTGTCGGGTCGGGCCACGGCGAACCTCACCATCGATCCCGACCCGGGCATGGCCGCCCACGCCTTCGAGTCGCTCGCCCAAACCGCGCGTCTGACGCTGCACGTGGACGCCCGCGGTGAGAACTCCCACCACGTGGCCGAGGCGGCCTTCAAAGCGGTGGGTCGGGCCCTCGCTCAGGCGCTCGCGCCGACCGGATCGGTGATTCGATCCACCAAGGGCTCGTTGTGAACGTTGCCGTGGTCGATTACGGAGCGGGTAACACCCGCTCGGTTCTCGCGGCACTCCGCCACGTGGGGCTCGAGGGCGAGGTCACGAGTGACCCGGCCGTCGTGCTTGGTGCCGCGCGGGTCATCCTGCCCGGGGTCGGTTCGGCCCGTTCGGCCATGGAGCACCTTCGCGCGACGGGGGTGGACGAGGCGTTGCGCGAACGCCACCGGGCCGGAGACCCGCTGCTCGGCATCTGCCTGGGGCTGCAGTTGGCGATGACCACCAGCGAGGAAGACGGCGGTGTCGACACGTTGAACCTGTGCGCCGGCGAGGTCACCCAGCTCGGGGTCGAGCGGGTGCCGCGCCTGGGCTGGGCCTTCGTCGAGCCGTGGGGTGAGACCTTCTACTTCGCTCACTCCTTCGCGGCGACCTCGCCGCACGCTGTCGCGTTTTCTGAGGGGGTCACGGCCGCCGTCGAAGCCGGTTCCTTCCTCGGCGTGCAGTTCCACCCCGAAAAGAGCGGACCGGTCGGCCTGGCCTGGTTGGAACGATGCCTCACAA
>CAWUMA010000242.1:0-1592 GCA_963923835.1 uncultured bacterium | reverse complement strand
GAGGGTCGGGCATTGGAGTGTGAGCCGGTCGCCGAGCCGCACTGGCCGGCCGCCGCGGCGTTGGTGGCCTGCGTCGCTCTCTACGGTGCCCTGCCCGGTCGTTTGACCATCGGCCCGCGGTGGCTGCTACCGGTCATGGTGGCCCTTCCCGTCATCCCGCTCGCCTGGCAGCGGCGACGCAGCGAGCAGAGTTCACGGTGGGCGCGGCGTGCGGTGCTGGCGCTCGTGGCCCTCACGACACTGGCGAATATCGGGTCGGTGACGCTCCTTGTGCATCACCTGTTGCGCGGTGGCGTGACGGGCGGTCGTTCGCTCATCTATTCGGCCATCGCCATCTGGCTGACCAACGTCATCCTCTACGCCCTGTGGTTCTGGGAGATTGACCGGGGCGGACCTGACTCGCGGGCTCGAGGGGGAGAACTCCCCATCGATCTGCAGTTCCCCCAGATGGAAAACCCGCGACTCGCTCCGGTGAAGTGGAGTCCGCGCTTCGTCGACTATCTCTACACGGCCTACGCCAACGCGTCGAGCTTCGCCCCGGCCGACGCCATGCCCCTCACACTCCGGATGAAGGCCCTCTTCGTGAGCGAGTCGGCACTGTCGCTTATCACGATTGCCATCGTGGCTTCGCGAGCGGTCAATATCCTTCGCTAGCCCAGGAGTCGATCGAGCCAGTGCGCCGCCCGGGATTCGCGGCCCGTTGATTCGCCTCGGTCCGCCGCACGAGCGAGTGCGAGACCGGCATTGATGCCCAGCCAGCGCCACGGTTCGAACTCCCAGCGCCGTGTGAGCGGCCGGGCGATCAGCGGAAGTTCGCGTGGGTCGAGGTCGGGGCCCCCCACGATGCTCTGGGCGAGAGCGTCGCCACAGACGCGGCTGAGCACGACGCCGTCACCGGTGTAACCACCGGCCATGGCGAGGCCCCGCTGGTGGTCGACCGCGGCGTACGGGCGGTTCTCGCGGGCCATCGCCAACGGCCCACCCCAACGGTGGGTCACCGACTGAGTGAAGGCGGGAAAGAGTTCGCGCAGGGTCGATTCAAGCGCCGTGAAGACGGAGGCGACGTGGTCGTACTCGGGTCGCACCGACGACCCCCAGTGATAGGGCGCCCCGCGGCCCCCAAAGGCCAGGCGGTTGTCGGCGGTGCGTTGGCCGTAGATGACGAGGTGTCGTCCGTCGGCGAAGGTTTCGAAGTTCGCGAGCCCCACGTCGTCGAAGAACGACGCGGGGAGGGGCTCGGTCGCGATCATCAGGGAGTAGAGAGGGGCCACGTCTCGACCCGCCCCCGGCAGTTTCGGCGTGTATCCCTCGGTGGCGCGGATCACGTAGGCGGCCCGCACGGTGCCGTGACTCGTGACCACCCGGGCCCGGTGTGACCCCCGAGCCGGGTGAAGCCCGAGCGCGGTGGTCCCTTCGAATATCCGCACGCCTCGAGACTCCACCGCCGACGCGAGTCCCCGCACCAACTTCGTGGGATGGATGCGCGCACAATGTGGTGAGTACACGCCGCCGCGCGAGTCGGACATCGTGACGTGTTGCTGCACCTGCGAGGAGTCCAGCCATCCGTCGGGGTCATCGGCCCTCAGGCGTTT
>CAWUMA010000241.1:0-1596 GCA_963923835.1 uncultured bacterium | reverse complement strand
GAGAAAGTCGAGGGCGGCGGTCACTTCTCCATTCTGACAGGCGCACGGGAACGTCCGTTCGCGCAGGGGTAGGGTGGAACCCATGTCCGTGACGGAGTCGCCCTCCCTTTCGTGGATGCGCAGCCCGCGGGCACGCAAGCTCATCCGCTTCACCATGGTCTCGGCCGTCTCGACCGCCGTCTCATTCACGTCGATCGCCGTGCTCTACGGATTCCGCATCATTCCCGGTGTGTTGTGGGCGACGCTGACGGGCAACGTGATTGCCAGCTTCCCCGCCTATTACTTGAACCGCACGTGGACCTGGGGCAAGCGCGGACGCAGCCACTGGCGCAAAGAGGTCATCCCCTTCTGGACGATGTCATTTCTCGGCATCGGCGTGTCGCAGATCGGCGCTCTGTGGGCCCGTCACGAAGTGAAGGCCCACCACTGGCAGCACATCGTGAACACGGCGCTCGTCTCGGGAACGAACCTCGCTTCGTTCGGACTCTTCTGGGTGCTGAAGTTGCTCGTGTTCAACCGCATCTTCCACGTCGGTCCCCACGTGGATCTGCACGCCGAGCTGAACGTCGACGAGGGCTCGGACTAGTCGCGGAAGTTTGTGAACTGGAGCGGCACCGGTAGGTCCGACTCTTTGAGAAGCGCAATGGCTGACTGCAGGTCGTCGCGCTGCTTGCCGGTGACACGGACTTGGTCACCCTGGATGGAAGAGCTGACGCCCTTGAGCCCCGAGTCCTTGATGATCTTGTTGATCTGCTTGCCGATCTCCTGGGAGATACCGGCCTTGAGGGCGACCTTCTGACGGGCACTCTGGTGTGAGGCCTCTTCGATCTTGCCGGGTTCGAGGGACTTCAACGACACCGACCGCTTGACCATCTTCTCTTCGAGCAGGGTGTAGAGCGCGCGCAGACGGTCCTCGGTGGAAGCGTGCAGCGTGAGTTCCTTCTCGGAGAAGTCGATGCGGGCATCGGTTCCCTTGAAGTCGAAGCGGTTGGAGGCCTCACGGTTGGCCTGGTCCACGGCGTTGCGGACTTCTTGCAGGTCGAGTTCGGACACGACGTCGAAGGTGGGCATGGCTCAATTGTAGGGGCGCTTTTGGCGCGGTTCCGTGGGGCAACTAGGATGACGGACGGGTCGGTGCCCGAGCGGCCAATGGGATCTGGCTGTAAACCAGACGGCTTTGCCTACGGGGGTTCAAATCCCTCCCGGCCCACCAACGACGATGCGCCTGGCGCATCGTCACGTCCGAAATGCCGTGGTGCTGGGGTACCGTGGCACGGGTCGTCGAGAGGAGTGCCGTGCGCAGACTGCGGGCCGTGGGCCGCGCCATCGGGCACGGCTACCAGCGTTTCGCCACGCGTCTCGAGGCCTTCATCGTCTATCTCGAACGGCGCTACACGCCGTTGGGCCGTTTCACCCCGGGTCCCTTCGAGGGATGGGGATTCCTGTGGCAGCCGGCCCTGCTCGGCGCCCTCGCACTGACTCTGGTCGTCGCGGGGTGCTCCTTCACCAACTCGCCGTTCAAACTCAACATGCACCGCACATGGTTCTTCGGCGAACCGGCTCTGAACCCGGTGGGCAATCCCAGCGAGACGAAGT
>CAWUMA010000240.1:0-1601 GCA_963923835.1 uncultured bacterium | reverse complement strand
GCACGAAATCGAAGTCCGGTTGGCTCGCCGAGGGGAATCCGACCTCAATCTCTTTAAACCCCATCTCCACGAGGTGCTCGAACATCATCAACTTGCGCTCAGGGTCCATCGGGTCGATCAAAGCCTGGTTACCGTCTCGAAGATCGACGCTGCACCAGCGGGGGGCGTGGTTGAGGCGACGGTTCGGCCAGGTGCGGTCCGGTAGTTCCACGGGGACGGTGGCTCGGTACTTCTGGAACGGCATGGGGCTCGGTTGTTGGTGCTTGTCTTTCACGGCCCCTCCTCTCTGGGATTGCCGTTCGTTGGCAGTGACGAAAAAACCCCCGCCGAGGCGGGGGCGTGGGCGGTCAGATGCTCCGCCCTACTCCGACAGTCGCCCCCGAACGATGAATTTCACGTCATCATCCTACCCCTGTCCACAGGTCCGGGGGCAAGGCGACCCCGCTAGCGTTGCGCCGTGGGAATTCTCAAAGCGCTCCTGAAGTTGACGGTTCTAGCCCTCGTGGGCACCGCCGTTACGGCCGTGGTGGCCCTGGTGCGCCGTTCCCCCGCCGCCACCCCCGTCTCATACGACGAGTGGCCCGCCGTACCGACCAAACCAACTGCTTCACCTACTAACTAAGGAGCCGCCATGGCCGACATGGAATACCGCCGCCTGGGACGCTCGGGACTCAAGGTCAGCGTGCTGTCCTTCGGTTCGTGGGTCACCTTCGCCAACAAGAACCAGATTGAGAACGCCCGCCAGGCCGCCGAGTGCCTGAACGCCGCCAAGGAGGCTGGCGTCAACTTCTTCGACAACGCCGAGGGTTACTCCGCCGGTGAGTCCGAGCGCGTGATGGGCGAGGCCTTCCGCGAACTGGGTTGGAAGCGTCACGAGTACGTGGTTTCCACCAAGCTCTTCTGGGGCCTGCACAACGTCCCCAACATGAAGAACACCCTGAACCGCAAGTACCTGAGCCAGGCCATCGACGGCTCTCTCGAGCGCTTCGGCCTCGACTTCGTGGACCTGGTCTTCTGCCACCGACCCGACCCGAACACCCCCATCGAAGAGACCGTCTGGGCGATGAGCGACATGATCACCCAGGGCAAGGCCCTCTACTGGGGCACCTCGGAGTGGAGCGCCGATGAAATTCGCGCCGCCTACGACATCGCCGACAAGCACCACCTGCACAAGCCCGTGATGGAGCAGCCGCAGTACAACATCTTGTGGCGCGACCGCGTCGAGAAGGAGTACAAGCGCCTATATGAGGACATCGGCCTCGGCACCACCATCTGGTCGCCCCTGGCATCAGGTCTGCTCACCGGCAAGTACCTGAACGGCATCCCCGAGGGCTCGCGCGCCACGCTCCCCGGTTACGAGTGGCTGAAGGGCATGTTGAGCGACCCGGAGCGAAACGCCAAGGTCGCCAAGCTCAAGGAGATCAGCGACGAGCTGGGTGTGACCCTGTCACAGTTCGCCATCGCCTGGTGTGCCCGCAACAAGAACGTGTCGACGGTCATCACCGGCGCCTCGACGGTGGAGCAGGTTCGCGAGAACATGACCGCTCTTGACGCGTTGCCCCTGCTGACCGACGAAATCATGGAGCGCGTCGACGTCGCGA
>CAWUMA010000239.1:0-1609 GCA_963923835.1 uncultured bacterium | reverse complement strand
GGTTGGATCTACGCCACCTCGGCGACGCTGCTCGGCGGCCTGTTCACCTGGTACGCCCTGCGTCTCTATCGCCATGCGGTGAGCGGCGTGGCCGACGTGGCTGAGGCGATGAAGCTCTTCACCTACTCCATCACGTACCTCACGGCCCTGTTCGTTCTCATGGCCATCGATGTCCTCGTCCGAAACGGCTGAGCCCCGTCGTCGGCCCTCGCCGATGATGTTCGTCTCCCTCGGCCTCGGGGCCGTGATGGCGATCGCTCTCATCGTGACGTTGTCGGTGCTGACCGGTGGCAAGGTCACGTCGGGCGAGACCCCGCCGGTGAGCGCCCTGGTGGGAACCCGTCTGCCGGCCGTGTCGGGGGCCGGACTGAACGGTGGCACGGTGCACGCCCCGTGGACCGCGGGACACCCGACCGTCGTCGTCTTTTACGCCAGTTTCTGTGAACCCTGCAAGCGCGAACTACCCAAGGTGACCCGCTACCTCGACCACCACGACCTCGGCCGGGTGCGGGTCATCGGCGTGGACGCCACCGACACGCGCGACGCGGGCACGGCGTTCAGCCGCGCGAGCGGCGTGACGTTCCCGGTGATCTTCGACCCCTCGGCCGACATCACGTCGGGGATTTTCCACTTCGTGGGCTTGCCTGAGACCGTGTACGTATCGGGAACGGGCGAGGTGCGCCAGGTCACCACCGGGGCCACCACGGTTGCCGGCCTGAAGGCCGGCATCGCCTTGTTGCGTTAGTCGAAGCGAAACACCCGGGCGGCGAGCAGCGGCGCGGCGAGCGCCCAGGCCACCAGAGCGATCCATTCGCCACCCGCCACGACTCCTCCGCTCCCGAGCACGCGGTGCAGGGCGTCGGCCATGGCCCCCGGCGGGAGCGCCGTGGCCACGCGGGCCAGGGGGCTGGGCAGGGAGCTAAGCGGCACGACGATTCCTGACACCAGCAACAAGACGACGTAGAGGCCGTTGCTTGCGGCCAGGTTCACCTCGGCGCGCAACCGACCGGCGAGAGCAAGTCCGACTCCGGCGCACCCGATGGAGCCGAGCACGAGGGCCACTCCCACGGTGAGAGCCCCGGTGACGCCGTGGCGGGGGTGCCACGACAGAGCCAGAGCCACGAGGCTGAGCACGGCGACCTGAATCGCCTCGGTGACGAGAACACCGGCGATCTTCGCGGCGATGAGACGGGGCCGACCCAGAGGTGTCACGTGCAGTCGGCGCAGGACGCCGTAGGTGCGTTCGAAGCCGGTGGCAATCGAGAGGGCCACGAGGGAGGTCGATACGACGGCGAGGGCCAGCACGCCCGGCGCGATGAAGTCGACGCGGTGCGCGAGCGGCGAAGCCGTCACCGACGAGAGCGAGAAGAACACGAGGAGGAGCACCGGGATGCCCACCGTGAGCAGCAACGTCTCTCCCCGGCGCAACGTCATGCGCACCTCTGCGCGGGTTTGGGCCCACCACGCCTTCATGACTGGCTCCGTTGCGCGCCGATGATGTCGAGGTAGCGCTCCTCGAGTGACGCACGCGTGCGCATCGCCGTGACCCGTACCCCCTGGGCCGCCAACAACTGGGTCAACTTCACGGCGCGGTCGGGGTCGGCGCCCG
>CAWUMA010000238.1:0-1611 GCA_963923835.1 uncultured bacterium | reverse complement strand
CTCGTGGTGTAGGCGATGTCCTGTTCGATCAGCGACGAGATGAGTTGGACCATCTCGTCCACGTACTGCGTGGCGTGAGGCACCGAGTCGGGGCGCAACACACCGAGGGCGTCCATGGCCTCCCACCAGCGGTCCTCGTACTCGCGAGCGACCGCGGCCTCGGTCGAGTTCTCCCGGGCCGCGCGGTTGATGATGTTGTCGTCGATATCGGTGATGTTCGAGACGAAGGTGACCTCAAGGCCTCGGAAGGTGAACCACCGGCGGGCCACGTCCCACACCAGTGTGTAGCGGCCGTGTCCGAGGTGGGGCAGGTTGTACACGGTGGGCCCGCAGACGTACATCGAGAGCCGGCCCGGCTCGCGGGACACGAGGTCGCGCACCTCTCCCGAGGCCGTGTCGTAGAGGCGAAGCACCTCTACAAACTATTACGGACCACCGGGCGATTCCCCCGAAACTCCTAGACTTTGCCCACCATGACCGACGCTCTGACGCCCCGGCCGGGCACCGTTCCCGACAAGCCCACCGTTGACGGTCTCGAGGCCGCGTGGATGGAGCGCTGGGACGCCAGTGAGGTTTACCGCTTCGATCGGACGGCCGAACGAGCCCGCGTGTACGCCATCGACACCCCGCCGCCCACGGTGTCGGGCTCACTGCACATCGGCCACGTCTTCTCCTACACCCACGCCGACCTCATCGCCCGCTACCAGCGCATGCGTGGCAAGTCCGTCTTCTACCCCATGGGCTGGGACGACAATGGCCTGCCCACCGAGCGCCGGGTGGAGAACTACTTCGGGGTGCGCTGCGATCCGTCGCTCCCCTACGACCCGTCCTTCCAGCCACCCGACAAGCCCGGTGACACGAAGATTCCCGTGTCGCGGCGCAACTTCATCGAGCTGTGCGTGCGCCTGACGACCACCGACGAGGAGGTCTTCAAGAACCTGTGGCGCCACCTCGGCGTATCCATCGACTGGTCCCTGGAGTACTCCACCATCGGTGCGCCGGCTCAGGCCGTCTCCCAGCGGGCCTTCTTGTCAATGCTCGCGCGTGGCGAGGTCTACTCGTCGGTCGCACCCACGTTGTGGGACGTCGATTTCCGCACCGCGGTATCACAAGCCGAGCTCGAAGACCGCGAACGGCCCGGCCACTACCACCGCGTCGCCTTCCCCCTCGCCGAGGGTGGTGGCGCCATCGAAATCGAGACCACCCGTCCCGAGTTGCTGCCGAGCTGCGTCGCGCTGGTGGCCCACCCCGACGACGCCCGGTACCAGCCGTTCTTCGGCCGCGAGGTCCTCACACCACTGTTCAACGTGCCCGTGCCCGTGGTCGCCCACGAACTCGCCGACCCCGACAAGGGTTCGGGTATCGCGATGATCTGCACCTTCGGTGACACCACCGACGTCACCTGGTGGCGCGAGCTCTCGCTGCCCACCCGTGCCCTCATCGGGCGCGACGGCCGCTACCTTCCCTGCGAGTTCGGCACCGATGCCTTCCCTTCCCGGGACTCATCGGCGGCCAACGAGTTCTACGGGCAACTGGTGGGGCGCACCGTCAATCAGGTTCGCGCCGCCATCGTCGAGGCGCTCACCGCGTCGGGGGCGCTCATCGGCGAGC
>CAWUMA010000237.1:0-1621 GCA_963923835.1 uncultured bacterium | reverse complement strand
CGCCGTCGTGCACGCGCAGGATGCGATGGTCGGTCATCGAGACGATGAGCAGGTCGCCGTTGGGCAACCAGCCCAGTCCCGATGGCTGTGTCGACACGGAGTGCTCGAGACGCTCGTCACTGCCGTCGGCGGCGCACGAAAAGACTCCGTGACGGTAGAAGTCGGAGTACCAGAATCGGTCGTTGTGCCAGCGTGGCGCTTCGCCGAATCCCAGTCCGCGGCGGATGACTTCGGAGGTGTAGGGCATGGTCTCTCCTTTTTGGGGAACGCTAGTGGGCTACACCCGGGCGACCATGGCTAACCAGGCCTCGTAACCGATGTCGGCGAAGACGGGGTCTTCTGGGGCGAAATCCGCGCTCTGGCTCCAACGTTGCGCGAGGTCCTCGGTTGAGTGCCACAGGCCAATTTCAAGTCCGGCGAGGGTGGCCGCCCCGCGTGCGGTCGCCTCGAGGGAGGCCGACCGGCGAACGGTCGTGCGCGACAGCGTGGCCTGAAGGCCGAGCAAGGTGTCCATGACGGCGGCTCCGCCGTCGGCGCGAAGTTCGGCAACCGACAAGCCCGCGGCCACGAAGGCGTCGGTCATGGCGCGCACTTCGTAGGCGATGGATTCGATGACGGCACGGGCGATCTGACCGCGTCCCACCGCTCTCGACAATCCGACGAGCGCTCCGCGGGCGTCGCCACGCCAGAACGGGGAGCCGAGACCGGTGAAGGCGGGCACGAAGAGGGCGCCACCGCTATCGGGCACGCTGAGGGCGAGAGGCTCGATCTCGTCACTGGCGGTGATGAGCTGTAACTCATCACGCAACCACTGGATGGCCGCGCCGGCCACGAAGGCCGATCCTTCGTAGGCGTAGGAGGCGGGCCCGAAGGCTCCGAGGTCCCAGGCCGCGGTGGTGACGAGTCCTTCGGCCAGCGGGGGCACGTCGGTGCCGTACTGGGCCAGCACGAACGCGCCGGTGCCGTAGGTGGCCTTGACCATCCCCGGTTCGAAGCAGGCCTGCCCGAAGAGGGCGGCCTGCTGGTCGCCGAGCACGCCGGTGATCGGTACACCGGCGAGTTCGGGCACGACGTCGCCGTGAATCTCGCCGAAACGGGTGGCCGACGGCAGAACTGACGGCAACATGGCCGGGTCGACGCCGAACAGCGTGCACATGGCGGGAGACCATTCGAGCGTGGTGAGATCCAGCAACAGCGTGCGTGACGCGTTGGAGGCTTCGGTGGCGAACACGCCGCTGTCCACGCCGCCCGTGAGCCACCACAAGAGCCAGGAATCGACCGTGGCGAAGGCCGGTGAGGTGGCTCCGTCGAGGGCACCCGATTCGAGGAACCAGTGCATCTTGGTTGCCGAGAAATAGGAGTCGAGAACGAGGCCGGTGGTGGCTCGCACCTGTGGTTCGTGCCCCGCGGCGCGGAGCTCGTCGCAGTAGGCGACACCACGTCGGTCCTGCCAGACGATGGCGCGGTAAGGAAGATGTCCCGTCTCGCGGTCGAAGGCGACCGTTGTTTCGCGTTGGTTCGTGATGCCGACCGCCACCACGCGGTGGTGGTTGATCACGGCCCACTCGGCGACCTCGCGCAGGACGGCGACGGCGAGATCGGCGATTTCGGCGGCGTCGTG
>CAWUMA010000236.1:0-1622 GCA_963923835.1 uncultured bacterium | reverse complement strand
CGACCTCGGGGTGGAACTGAACGCCCACGTGATCGCCGATAGCGAAAGCTTGGACCGCCGATTCGTTGCGGGCCCACAGTTCGGCCTGCGCCGGCAGTTCGCACCGGTCGTAGTGGAATTCGAACCAGGGCCCACCGGGCAGGCCCGAGCCGTTCACCGCCTCAACCGGGAACCAACCGACCTCGGGTGAGGGTGACGGACCGACGGAGCCACCGTGGGCCACACACAGGGCCTGTGCGCCGAAGCACACGCCGAGGATTGGCACGCCGCGGCGGGTGGCCTCATGAATGAACTCCACTTCGCCGTCGAACCAGGCGCGCCGGACCGATTCGTCATAGACGGCGCTGGTCGAGCCCAGAATCAAGACGGCGTCGTACCCCGTGAGGGCCGGTGGCGGGCTACCGGGACCGACGAGAACCGTGGTGATATCGAACCCCCGCTCCACGAAGGCCTCGCCGAGGAGACCGGCGTGGTCCTCCTCGTGATGGCGCAGGCACAAGAGGCGGGGCATCGCACCAGCCTACGAGGTGGCCAAATCTCAACTGTTCGGCAATGACCAGCCCAGCGACTCGGCGACCTCTTTGCATGTCGGACACACCGGGTAGCGCTCCGGGTTTCGACCGGGCACCCAGACCTTTCCGCACAGGGCGCGCACGGGCGTGCCGTTGATCATGCCCTCGACGACCGAATTCTCGAGTCCGACGAACTCGCCGCCCTCGGGCGTGTACCCCTCGAGAACGACGTGGGTGAACCGTTCGTGGTCACCGTCGTCGAGCGAGGTTTCGACCACTACCTGTTCGCTGACCGACGGCTGAATAGTCACTGGGCTCATCGTACCGAAGGGTTGTGTCACTAGCCTGAAACGGTGCCGCGACGACCTCGACGACGGCGGTTCGAACCGCGCATCCCCCTGTCGGGCCACTTCGGCCGCGACGGCCGGGCCAAAACGCCCTACCCCACGCAGCTCCAGGCCGAGCAGGCGGCGAGAGCGACATGGGCCATCAACGGCATCGACCTGCAGACCTACCGCTGCGACGTCTGTCATCTGTGGCACAACGGGCGCTCGCGGGGCGACGAGTAGCGCCCCGGTCACGCCATCGGGCAGAATAAGAACTCCCCAGCGAAAGGCGTTCCCATGGCGGTTCAGGCGTACATCCTCATCCAGTCCGAGATCGGATCGAGCGAGTCCGTCGTGCTGGCCACGCGCGCCGTACCCGGCGTCCTCGAGTCGTTCGAGGTGACGGGTCCCTACGACGTCATCGTGCGTTGCGAGGCCGAGTCGGTCGACCAGCTGGGCAAGTTCATCGTCGGGGCTATCCAGAAGGTCCCCGGCATCACCCGCACCCTGACCTGCCCGGTCGTCAACATCTAGGTTCGACCTAGTTGAAGGCACCCGCCTCGCGCAGGGTCGCCTGACGAGATTCGTCTATTCCCCACGACGCGAGCCCGTCACGCGTGCCCGCTCCCGCGGGTTGTGGCGGGCGCGAGACGGCACCGGGCGTGCGGTTAAATCGCGGCGCCGGACCGGGCTGGAGCGGACCATCCACGAAGACGCCGCGCGCCACGTTGGCCGGATGCGTCGCGGCCTCGCGGGGGCTGAGCACCGGCGACACGCAGGCGTC
>CAWUMA010000235.1:0-1626 GCA_963923835.1 uncultured bacterium | reverse complement strand
GGCAACATCCTGCTCACCACCGACGGACAGGTGAAGGTGACCGACTTCGGAATCGCCCAAGCTGTGTCCACGAACGACCAACTCGCCCAAGAGGGCTCGGTGATGGGCACCGCCACGTACTTCTCGCCCGAGCAGGCGCGTGGGATGAACGTCGACGGTCGCAGCGACGTCTACTCGCTGGGCGTCGTGCTCTACGAGCTCCTGGCGGGACGTCCTCCGTACACCGGTGACTCGCCGGCTGACGTGGCCCGTCAACACGTGCAGTCGACCCCGGTTCCTCCGTCGGTTCACAATCCGTCGGTGCCACGTGACCTTGAAGCGGTCATCATGAAGGCTCTCGCCAAGGATCCCGCCCAGCGGTACGGTTCGGCCGACGAACTTCGTGCGGACCTCCTTCGCTTCGTGGACGGCCAGCCGGTTCTGGCCTCGGGTCGCGGCGCGTTCGCCGGCGACGACGCCACGCGCGCCGTGGCCGCCGTGTCGGCCGGGGAGCGCACGCAGGCCGTGCCGGTGATGACCGGTCCGCGCACCGATGTGCGTCGCCGCCGCTCCAACCCGACGCCGGCCTACGTGACGGCGGGCACCGTGGTGGTACTCGCCCTCGCCGCGCTCGCTTACTTCTTTTTCGGTTCGAGTTCCGTGTCGACGATGCCCGACGTGGTGGGTCAACAGGTTGCCCTCGCCACGTCGACATTGCGTAACGATGGACTCGTTATTAAGTCGACTGTTCTGGTGTCTTCCGACAAGCCCAATGGGGTGGTGGTTTCGACCAATCCGCCGGCGGGAGCCAGCGTGAAGAAGGGTGACGCCGTCACCTTGAAGGTGAGTCTGGGCAGTTCGATTCAGCCGGTGACCATTCCGTCGCTGATCGGTATGTCGGTACCCGACGCCGAATCAGAGCTCCAGGGCATGCAGCTCAGTTTCACTCTGCAGTTCACCCAGACCGCCCCGATCGGTGGCGGCGGGCCGAATACGGTCTTGAATCAGACGCCCTCAGCGGGAACCCTCGGTCACACCGGTGACAAGGTGGTGCTGACGGTCCTCGATCCGTCGGCGAAGTTCGCGATTCCCTCGGTCGCCGGCCTGTCGACTCTCGCCGCGGCCACCGCGCTGGGTCAGGCCGCGCTGAATGTGTCATCCTCCACTAGCACCGTGTGTTCCAACACGGTGGCGCAGGGGAATGTTGTCAACACCGACCCGGCCAGTGGGACGATGGTGGCGTCGGGCACGACGGTTGCCCTCGTGCTGTCGTCGGGATACTGCCAGGTCATCGTTCCTGACCTCCACGGTTTGACACCGAGCGCCGCGACCACGTTGCTGCAGGGCCAGGGCCTCGTGGCCGCCCAAACGACGGCGGGCAGCGGTTGTAACGCCAGCCTGTCCGGCCTGGTGGCCAGCCAGGACGTCGCGCCGGGGAGTTCGACGCTGTTCAACTCGACCGTGACCTTCGCCGTCTGTCCGGGCTAGGGCTAGAGTTTTCGGCCATGGCCTCGTCCTCCTCGAGCAAGAACCGTAAGACCGTTGGTCGCTACGTCGACCCGAAGACTCGTGGTCGTCTGACCCAGAAGGTTGACCGCACCCAGAAGACGTCCCCGTCCTGGTACGGCTGGGCCATCTTGGACCTGC
>CAWUMA010000234.1:0-1627 GCA_963923835.1 uncultured bacterium | reverse complement strand
GTTCGCATGACCGTCGTGGACCAGTCGCGTCTCGCCGAGTACTTCTCCGTGGCCACCGACGACGCGTGGCGACGTGGTGCTCCCCGAGCGGCCGGTCTGATGCGTGCGGGAGGAGCGGTGCTCATCACCTCGCGCCCGCAGGACTACCTCGCTCGCTACAGCGAACCGGACAAGGCCGGATCGGGCCTGGGCGATCCCCAGCAGTGGACCATCCCCTACTGGCACACCGACGCGGCGATGGCGACCATGTCCCTCTTGCTCCTTCTCGAAGAACACGAACTCGCGGCCACTATCTGGGGGAACTTCCGCCACGAAGAGAATGTGCTGACGTGGGCCGGTGCCGGGGACGAGCGACTGTTCGCCACGGTTCTCGTCGGCTACCCCGACGGGAACGACACGCCCTCAGCGTCGCTCGCCCGGCCGGTGCCGCCGCGAGCGAAGCGGGTGCGACGTCTGTTGGGTGACTAACCGGCGCTGATCGCGCTGAGGAACTCCACGATGGTGCGAGCACCGAAGGCGGTGCCACCACGCGTGTAGTAACCCTTGGGCGAGTCGGCACGACCCGGGCCGGCCATGTCGATGTGCACCCAGGGTCGACCACCCGTGAAGCGCTGCAAGATCAAAGCGGCGACGATGGAACCCGCCCCGCCACCCTTACCGATGTTGCGCACGTCGGCGGTCTCCGACTCGATGAGCGAGTTGTACTGCTGCACGAGCGGCAGACGCCACATGGCCTCGCCCGAACGGTCGCTGGCGGCGGCAATCGCCGAGGCCAACTCGTCGGTGGAGGCAAAGAAGGCGGCCATGTCGTCGCCGAGCGCGATGCGCTGGGCTCCGGTCAGGGTCGCGATGTCGATGATGGCGTCTGGGTTGGCCTCAACGGCCAGGCTGAGGCCGTCGGCCAGAATCAGGCGGCCCTCGGCGTCGGTGTTGATGACTTCGATGGTGGTGCCGTTGCGAATGGTGAGCACGTCGCCGGGCTTGGTGGCCGAGCCACCCAACATGTTCTCGGTCAAGGGCGTGATCGCCGTGATTTCGACGGGCAGTCCGAGTCGGGCGGCCATGGAAATTGCCGCCATGACAATGGCCGATCCGCTCATGTCGGTCTTCATCGTGGTCATGCCGTCGGGCGACTTGATCCACAGTCCACCGGAGTCGAACGTGACACCCTTGCCCACGAGGGCGATGTGGGGTATTGGCTTGTCGTGTTGTGGCCGGTAGCGGGCGATGACCAGACGCACCGGCTCGTCCGAACCGGCACCCACACCGAGCAGACCTCCGAGTTTCTCGTCTTTGACCTTCGATTCGGTCCAGATGTCGACCTTGACCTTCGGGTCGTTGGACAGTCGGGCGTCAAAGGCCTTCGCCAACTCCTTCGGCGACAAGTCACCGGCCGGGGTGTCAATCAGGCGCTTGGCCCAGTTGACGGCCTCGGCGATCACCGAGGCGCGGTTGAGTGCGCGTTGCGCCGCGTCGTGCACCTCGGTCGAGGGAACCGGGTTGCCCAGCACGGCCACATCGAAGCCACCCTTCTCCTGCGGGCGCTTGTAGTCGTACGAGGCGAGGAGAGCGCCTTCAACGAGAGCCTGAACCGCGGTCGGCGCATCCTCAATCGCCTCGGTCGGAA
>CAWUMA010000233.1:0-1629 GCA_963923835.1 uncultured bacterium | reverse complement strand
GTGAAATCAAAACCGAAACTTTCAATTTCGTGAAGAACGGGGTACGGGTGCACCGCGAGGGGCCGTCGGTGGGTGACCGATTCGAGCACGGGGTTACCGAAGCCCTCCCACGTCGAGGGCACCACCACGAGGTCGGCCGCGGCGTACGCGTCGTGAATGGACACGCCCTCGGGTCGGCCGACGCGCACCTCAACGCCGCGCGTGGCGATCAACTCGGCGAGCACGGGGGCGTACCCGTCTTCGGCCGCGCCGAGTATCCACAGCACCGCGTCGTGCCGGGCGCAGAGATCGAAGGCCGCCACCACGTTCTTGCGCGGGATGGCTCGCGTGGGGAACAACACGAGTTTCTCGTCAGCGATGTCGAGCGCGGCGCGGGTCGCCTCGCGGTCGCCGGCCGGTGGTGCGCAGTCGAAGGAGTTGTACAGGATCGTTGAGGTGATACCTCGCTCGGCCAACTGACGTTGTGACAACTCGTTGATGGTGATGTGGGTCCACGCTGGGTCGTCGGGAACGCTCGCCACTTTGATCCACTGGTCGCGTTGCCAGGGCAGGTCGTGGTGGCGGATGAGAGTGGGCCGTCCGCGGCGAAGCTCGGCCACGACGTGTGCCGCAGCCGGATTGAGTGGCAGTGACAGCAGGTTCTCGACGATGACGAGGTCGGCACTCTCGAGCACCCGCGCGAGTACTTCTTGGTCGGGTCCGTCCGAGTCGGAAAGGGCGAGGCCGGGGACGACCGCGTCGACGTCGCCCTCGCCGGCCACCGTGACAACCTCGTGGCCGAGGCTGGTCAGAGCATCGCACCACTTACGTGCTTCGATGGCGACGCCGTCGACTCCGCCGAGGCGGAAACTCAGAACCACCACGCGGGCCACGAAAGTGAGGTTAGGAGGTGCGAACTAGGCTGAACGGGTCGAGCGGGCGCGTGGTCCGCGAGGAGGACACGTGGCCAAACGGGCACTAATTACGGGAATCACCGGTCAGGACGGCTCGTACCTCGCCGAACTCCTCCTGTCCGAGGGTTATGAAGTGTGCGGCCTCTTGCGGCGTACGTCCACCGTCGGTCTCGAGCGCATCGGCCACATCCAGGACCGCCTGACCCTCATTTCGGGCGATTTGACCGACGAAGTGTCGCTCATCAACGTCCTGCGGGAGAACCGGCCCCAGGAGGTCTACAACCTGGCCGCCCAGAGCTTCGTCCACGCCTCGTGGACCCAACCGGTGCTGACGGGCGAGACGACGGCCCTGGGTGTGACCCGACTGCTGGACGCCGTGCGCACCGTCGACCCGGAAATCCGCTTCTACCAAGCGAGTTCCTCCGAGATGTTCGGCCGGGTGTTAGCGATTCCCCAGGACGAGAACACACCCTTCTACCCGCGCAGTCCCTATGGCGTCGCCAAGGTTTACGGCCACTGGATCACCGTCAACTATCGCGAGAGTTACGGGCTCCACGCGAGCAGTGGCATCTTGTTCAACCACGAGTCGCCGCGTCGCGGCATCGAATTCGTCTCACGCAAGGTGACCCATGCCGCGGCGCGCATCAAGCTCGGCCTGCAGTCGGAACTCCGGCTGGGCAATCTCGACGCCCAGCGGGACTGGGGTTTCGCGGGTGACTATGTGCGTGCGATGCAC
>CAWUMA010000232.1:0-1629 GCA_963923835.1 uncultured bacterium | reverse complement strand
GAGCATTTGACTCTTAATCAACAGGTTCCGGGTTCAAGTCCCGGCCGGCGCACCATAGATTCCGAGTGGCCTCGCACGTCACCGAAAGTACGACGGATTCTCTCGGGACTGAACGCGCCAACGGGTTCAGCGTTCTAAGTTCAAAGGCGTTCGCGCACGCCTGCCATTTGATTCTTAATGAGGCGATGTGGCCTAGGTTCGCTCGGCCGCGAGCTTGCACGCGGAACTGCCGAGCCTCGACCCTAGGCGTTGATGCGGAACCAACCTCTCACCCGAGACCACCGTGATGGCACCGGCGAGAGAAGATCGATTAGTTCTGAATCAACTCGCTCCCGTGGCGCCCGTCAGTCCGGTGTCACCCGTCAGGCCGGTGCCACCGGTCAAACCAGTTAGACCCGTACCCCCAGTGGTGCCACCCGCCGGACCCTGAGGGCCACGAGGCCCACGCGGGCCGGTCGGACCACGGAGTCCACGCGGGCCAGTGTCACCGGTGTCACCCTTCGGGCCAACCGAATTCCACGTCACCAACTTCGCCTTACCCGAGCAGGTTTCCGATTGATTCACCGTGACCTTGGTCAGCGAGCCATTCAGCAAGCAGGCGTAGAACTTCGATACTGCCGGAGGCTTGGCGGCTGCGCCCACAGTGAGCCCAGAGACCAACGATCCGATTGCGATACCCGCGGCGAGCGTCGCCACCGATGATTTCGAAAAGCGCCCCATGTCAACCTCCTTGCCGGATACCCCCGACTATACGTAGCCGCACGGTTGCGCACAATGACCAATCGCCCTACAGGCTGTCGACCAAATTTCCCTGAATAATCTGGAGTCCTTCAATGGTTTCTCGGGTGGGGCCTGTAAGTTTGGCCCACTGCTCAGCCGTGTGAATGCCGGCCTGAGCAGCCACCGAGCGTAACCCCACCTGGAGCGTGCTGAACCAAGCCCACGCCTCGGTGAGGTTGAGCGTGTCGGCCGCGACCGACGCGAGTGCCAGCTCGGCATTGGACATCGTGTCGGTCTGTCGCCTTAGCACGGCGAGAGGGTCGTCTGCATCGCGCGTCGGATCAATCGGAGCCACCAGACCGATATGCCACACGTGCTCGGGGTCGCGCTCGGCGGCCACCACCTGCTCGAACACGCCCCGAACGAACGTTCGCCCCTCGTCGTTCATTCGCACTTCCACGACATCACCACGTCGCCGAAAAAGTCGTGGAGCCATCACGCGGCCTGCTCGATGGTGGACAACAGTCCGGCCACTTGAAGTTTGACGCAGTACTCCTGAGCCTTCTCGCGGTTGCCTGACCAGACCACCGCCCTCCCCTCGTGGTGCACCGTCAACATCAGATGAGTGCATTTCTCTGCCGGGTAACCAAAGACCTTCTTGAAGATCGCCTCAACAACCTTCATCAGGGTCACGGGGTCATCCCACACCACCACATTCCATGGAAGCTCGACGCGAACCTCCTCCGTGGTCTGGGTCGTCACCTCTGGTTTCTTGAGGGGCATGGCCGGGGTCACCTTCCGATTGTCGCAGGTTGAACACAACGGTGCTCCATCCCCGTACGCTGAACGAGAAATGAGCACCGCGACCACGCCCCGCTCCCCCAAATTCGTGCGCCAGGCCGTGGCGGC
>CAWUMA010000231.1:0-1631 GCA_963923835.1 uncultured bacterium | reverse complement strand
GGTCGGCTCGACCTTCGCTTGGGTGCGGCCACCCCGGACATCGGCGACGTCAGCGACGAAAATGAGGACGAGGACGGCGCACTGGTGGTTGCGGGCTACGCCTCGCTGACCGCACTGAAGGGGCCCCGCGAAGACACCGACCTAGAACTCGACGGCGTCATGCACAGTGCTCTGGCGACCATCGAGCGTCACCTCGCGACTACTCGCTAGTCGTCGCTCGGGCGTCGTCGATTTTCCTTGAGACGCGACCGCGCCTTCTTTGAGTCGACCCGGCGGCGTTTCGACGCGGCGGTAGGTTTCGTTGCTCGTCGCGGTGTCTCGGGAACCAGAGCGTCAGCGATTCGCTGAGCAAGCTGTTCCAGGGCGGCGTGGCGATTCTGGGCTTGCGACCTGAATCGACTCGCGCTCGATCGCACCACCGGACCGAGTCGGGTGACGAGACGGTTGAGGTCCGACGGACTGAGTACATGAGAGTCGTGGGGGTGCCACGTCACCACCACCTTCGTAAGCGAACGATTGGCGTGCTGCCCGCCGGGGCCTCCCGACGTGGTCACCCGAATGGCAATCTCATCCGCTGGGACTGTCACTCGGCGTGACACGTGAAGGCTGCCCGCGTCGTCAACGAAGGGAAGGGCCGGCGCCATCTCTCCATCGTCACACAAGCGAACTAAATTATTGAACAGAGCGAGGTTCCTATGTCCCCTATCCCCCATTTCGTCGATGGCCAGGCCCGATTTGGGGAAGGAACGCTTCCCGTGACCAACCCGGCCACGGGAGAAATCACCGATTTTGCGCCCGTGGCCGACGCGGCACTCGTCGACGAGACGGTGCTCGTTGCTCGACGAGCCTGGGAATCGTGGCGGCACACCTCACTCAGCGAACGAACGGGGATTTTGTTTTCCTTGCGCCAGATTCTGGTCGAACACACCGATGAGTTGGCTGCACTCGTGACGTCGCAGCACGGCAAGACGTTGGCCGACGCCCGGGGTGAAATCGCCCGCGGTCTGGAGAACGTGGAATACGCCTGCGGCCTCACGGATCACCTCAAGGGTGAGTTTTCTGACCAAGTGGCCGCCGGTGTTGATGTCCACTCCGTTCGCGAGCCCATCGGGGTGATCGCCGCCATCACTCCCTTCAACTTTCCCGTCATGGTGCCCCTGTGGATGGCCGCCAACGCGTTAGCCGCGGGGAATGTGGTCATTTTGAAGCCCTCGGAGCGCGACCCATCTCCCGCGAATTTCCTGGCCGACCTCATGCGTCGTGCCGGAGTTCCCGACGGCGTCTTCAACGTCCTCCACGGTGATGCCTCCACCGTGACCTCGCTAGTCGACCACGTGGGTGTGGACGCGGTGAGTGTGGTGGGGTCCACCCCGGTCTCGCGTTCGCTCTTCCAGCGTGCGTCCGCGCTGGGCAAACGATGCCAAGCCCTGGGCGGAGCCAAGAACCACATGGTGGTTCTCCCCGACGCCGACTTGGACGTCGCCGCCGACGCGGCCATCAGCGCCGGATTCGGCTCGGCGGGTGAACGGTGCATGGCGGTGAGTGTCCTCGTGGCCGTGGGGCCGATTGCCGACGACCTCGTGGAGCGTGTTCGGGTGCGCACCACCCAGCTGGTGGTGGGTGATGGCGCT
>CAWUMA010000230.1:0-1632 GCA_963923835.1 uncultured bacterium | reverse complement strand
ATCTCATCAACCGGGTCATCAAACCCGGGTTCGCGGCCCTTCGCTCAGCCCAGTAGCGCGCGCACGTCGGCCGCCACGGCCGCCACGGCGGCCTCGACCCGCTGTCGACGCTCGGCCAACGTCCCGTCACCCCCGTCGATGACTTCGAGGTAGGCCTTGACCTTGGGTTCGGTTCCCGAGGGCCGCACGAGGACCCGGCCCCCTCCCTCGAGTGGCCACAGCACACCGTCGAGGGGTGCCACGTCCCGCCAGCCGTGACGAAGATCGACGGGGCCCACCACGGTCCGACCACCAAGCGACGCCGGCGGTGCGTCGCGAAGAGCCGTCATCGTTTCGGCGATGCGGGTCAACGCGTCGTTCCCCTCGAGACGAATCGTCACGTTCTCCACGCCGACCACGCCGTAGCGTTCGGCGATTTCGTCGAGACGGTCCAGCAGAGTCCGGCCCTCACCAGCCAGTTGGGCGGCCAGGTGGGCCATCGCGAGAGCGGCCGACACACCGTCTTTGTCACCGACCCGGCTGTCGACGGCGTATCCGAGAGCCTCTTCGTAGCCGAAGCACAAACGGGCCGGCGCACCCGCGCGACCGATCCACTTGAAACCCGTCGGGGTGATCACACAGGGCACTCCGGCCGCTTCGGCCATGGTCGCCAGCAGAGTGGACGACACCAACGACGTGGCCACCACGTCACCGGGTCGAGCCGTTTCCAGAGCGGCCGCGCCGAGGAGCCAGCCAATTTCGTCGCCCCGCAAGATCCGCCACTTTCCGGATGCACGCACGGCCACGCCCAACCGGTCCGCGTCGGGATCGTTCGCAAGGACCAGGTCGGCGCCTGCCGCGTCGGCGGCCGCGCACACCAGATCGAGTGCACCTTGTTCTTCGGGGTTGGGGAACGCCACGGTGGGGAACCGACCGTCGGGCTCGAACTGGGCCGGTGTGGCGATGACCCGGTGTCCACACTCCTCGAGCAACCGAGTGGTGAGTGCGCCACCCACACCGTGAAGCGGTGTGTAGGCGAGGACGACACCACGGTCACAGCGGAAGCGGGCCACCAACTCGTCGGTGTAGCGCGACAAGAGCTCATCACGAAGTGGGCGCACCTCGCCGGGTACGGCCGCCACCGTGAGTGGACCAGCGGCGCGCATCGCCGCTTCCACCACGGCATCGTGAGGCGCGTTGATCTGGCTGCCGTCCGCGTCGTAAAGCTTGTAGCCGTTGTCGCGCGGCGGGTTGTGGCTGGCCGTGATCATCACACCGGCCGCGGCGTTCAATTCACGCACGGCAAAGGGGACGAGCGGGGTGGGCAGTGGTGTCGGCCAATCGAACACGGCGGCACCGGCCGATCTCAGGACACTCACCACTTCGTCGTGAAACGACTCCGAGCCCATGCGAGCGTCGCGGCCTACGACCACGCCTCGCGAGAGATCTCGCCCCTCGGCCTCGAGCCAGGCCAACACACCCTGAGTCGCCCGGCGCACGGTGAGCCGATTCATGCCCGCGGGACCGGCCTCTTCGGGACCGCGCAGTCCGGCGGTGCCAAACGACAGCGGGTGGGCGAAACGGCGGACGACCTCGGCGTCGTCGGTGGCGAGAAGATTCTCCAGCTCGGCCCGGGTCACCGGGTCGGGGTCG
>CAWUMA010000229.1:0-1638 GCA_963923835.1 uncultured bacterium | reverse complement strand
ACGAGACCGGCCAGGTGTGCCCGGTACTCCTCGGCGGCCAACCGGTCGACGGCCACATCGGGAAACTCCGAAGGCGCCGTGTGAATGAACCGGTCGAGGGCCGCTTCGAGATCGGGCTCCACCTCGGGGTCGAGCTTCGCGCCACCCACGCCGAGCACTTTGAGTCCGTTGTCGTGGAAGGGGTTGTGTGAGGCCGAGACCACGACACCCGCGCAGCCTCGACGTTGGGCGATGACCGCCACCCCGGGTGTGGGCAACACACCCAGATTCACACCGGTGGCACCACCGTCGGACAGCCCCGCGAGCACGGCGCGCACCAGTGAGGGCGACGAGGCCCGAGTGTCGGACCCGACAACCACGGTGCCCCCCAGCACGGACGCGACGGCTCGACCCAGCGCGTAGGCGAGGTCCTCGGAGATTTCCTCCGGGTAGTGGCCGCGAATTCCGTCCGTGCCGAAACGCACGTGACGCCTTAACGCTTCGAGTACTGAGGCGCCTTGCGGGCCTTCTTGAGGCCGTACTTCTTGGTCTCCTTCTTGCGCGCGTCGCGCGTCAAGAGGCCGGCCTTCTTCAGGGTGCCCCGGTGACTCTCGTCGGCCTCGAGGAGCGAACGGGCGATGCCCAGTCGCAGCGCGCCGGCCTGACCGGCGACGCCGCCACCTTCGATGGTGGCGTCGATGTCCCAGGTCGTCTGGGCGTCGATGAGACGCAGCGGCTCCATCACCATCTGACGGTGGGTGGCCGAGGTGAAGTAGTTGTCGAAGGCGCGACCGTTGATGGTCAGCGTGCCCGAGCCCGGGCGCAGACGCACGCGGGCGACGGCCTCCTTGCGGCGTCCGGTCGACTGGGTGGCGGTGGTCATCGCTGTCTCCTTATCCGCGGCGGATGGCCGAGGTGTCGTAGGGCTGGGGCTGCTGGGCCGCGTGCGGGTGGTCGGGTCCGGCGTAGACGAAGAGCTTGCCCATCTGCGCGCGACCCAAGCGGGTCTTGGGGACCATGCCCTTGACGGCCGACTCGATCAACTGGGTCGGCTTCTCGTCCATGAGGGTCTGCCACGACGTGGCCTTGATACCGCCCGGGTAGCCCGAGTGGCGGTAGGCGAACTTCTGGGAGAGCTTGTTGCTCGTCACCACGATCTTGTCGGCGTTCACGATGATGACGTGGTCGCCGGTGTCGAGGTGCGGAGCGAAGAACGGGCGGTGCTTGCCGCGCAGCAACGAGGCGGCCACCGTCGCCAGACGGCCCAGGACGAGGCCCGAGGCGTCAATGACGTGCCACTCACGCGTGATGTCGTTGGCCTTGGGGGTGTAGGTACGCACTGTGTCTTCCTTCGCGAATCATGTCGGGCCGGCACGGGGGCCACCCAGAGGAGTCTCTAGTCTAGGAAACCCGAGGGTCCGCCGTCCACTTGGGGGTATCCGACCCCCACCAGGCAGAGCCCCGCCGCCGGGGCCGGAGCAGGCAAATTGGCTCGATTCGGGGCGTTCAGGCGCTCGGCCACCACCTCGGGACCCAGCCGACCCTGGCCCACCGCCACGAAGGCCCCCACGAGCGATCGAACCATGTTGTGGCAGAAGGACTGAGCCCGGATGTCGAACCGGACCAGTGAGGCCCCGGGCAGGGCCACACCCGCGGGGT
>CAWUMA010000228.1:0-1641 GCA_963923835.1 uncultured bacterium | reverse complement strand
TGGTGCGCCGGCCGGGACTTGAACCCGGAACCTGTTGATTAAGAGTCAAATGCTCTGCCAATTGAGCTACCGGCGCAGAACGATTCTAGCCGAAACTCATGGGAAGGGTCCCACTTTGACTGAACAGAGCCAATGGCCCAACTCCAACTAGGGGCGCTGAACTGCCTTGACCTCGAGGAACTCCGTGAAGCCATGCTCTCCGAGCTCTCGTCCGATGCCCGACTGCTTGTAGCCACCGAAGGGGGCGACAACGTTGAAGGAGCCCCCGTTGATCGCCACCTGACCGGTGCGAATCTTGCGGGCTACCTCGAAGGCCTTCTCGTCCGTCTCGGCCCACACGCCACCTGACAGACCGTACAGCGAGTCATTGGCGATCGCGATGGCCTCTTCCTCGGTGTCGTAAGGGATGATGGACAGGACCGGCCCGAAGATCTCCTCCTGGGCGATGGTCATCGAGTTCTTGACGTCAGAGAAAATCGTCGGCTGCACGTAGTAGCCCGCGGTCTTGCCCTCGGGCATCTCGACGCCTCCGAAGATGAGGCGAGCCCCTTCCTCCTGACCCTTTCGGATGTAGTTACGCACGCGCTCTTGTTGGGCGGCCGAAACCAGAGGTCCGAGGAGCGAAGTCCCGGTCACCGGGTCGTCCGGCATGAAGCCCGCGGCGCTGGCGATAGCGAGGTCCTCGACTTCGCTCAGGCGCGAGCGAGGCACGAGCATGCGGGTAAGAGCCGAGCAGGTCTGTCCCGAGTTCAAGTAGCACTGGAAGACACCATCGGGGATGGCCTTTGTGAAGTCGGCACCCTCCAGGATGATGTTGGCGGACTTGCCACCGAGCTCCAAACTGACGCGCTTCACCATCTGGCTGGCGATTTCCATGACGCGCTTTCCGGCCCGCGTGGATCCGGTGAAGGACACCATGTCCGTCTTCGGGTGGGCAACCATGGCCTCACCGACGACCGGGCCCGACCCCGTCACGAGGTTGAACACGCCCTTGGGCAGGCCCACCTCGTGCACGATCTCGGCCAGAATGAAGGCATTGATAGGTGCGATTTCGCTGGGCTTCAGAACAACGGTGCAGCCCGCGGCGAGCGCGGCGGCCACCTTGTTGGCGATTTGGTGCAGCGGGTAGTTCCAGGGGGTGATCGCCGCGATAACGCCGGCTGGCTCGCGCACGAGGATGGAGTTACCAACCTCGGTCTCCCATTCGAACTCTGCGGCCCGGTTCGCGTTGTCACCGAAGGTGATCTGGGGGAGACCGGCCTGGATGCCCTTGGCCAGAGCGAGGGGCATACCCACCTCGTGAGCAATGGTAAGGGCAATTTCATCGGAGCGCTCACCGAGCTTCGTGGCGATTTTCTGCAGGAACTCGCCGCGCTCCTTGGGGCTGGTGTTGGCCCACGCCGTGAATGCGGCGGCGGCGGCCTCGACGGCGCGGTTGGCTTCGTCAGCGGTTCCCTGGGGAACCGTGGCGAAGAGTTCGCCGGTTCCCGAGGACATGACCTCGAAGACGTCGCTCGAGCTGGCCTTCACCCACTCGCCGTTGATGTAGTGCGAATCACGGACAATCGTCATGGTGCTCCCTTGGGTCGCGGACCGGTGGTCCTGCGCTGAAATCTACACGGCGCAACGAGAATTGTTGCT
>CAWUMA010000227.1:0-1656 GCA_963923835.1 uncultured bacterium | reverse complement strand
TGTTCGGCCTGGAGTTCGATGCGCTTGCGGGCCGTGGCGACGTCGGCGACGGCGCGGCGGACCTTGGTCAGGTTGTTGTTGAGGTCCTCGAACGACAGGTCCAACGTCTGGCGCGGGTCCTCCACCTTGTCCAGGGCGGCGTTGGTCTTCGCCCGGAAAATCGAACCCACTCTCTTCAGTACGCCCACGGCATACCTCCTTGTCATTGTCAGGATAAAGGTCTCCGGACCCCGATGGGGTCTCGCCCGAACCGCCTATCTCGGCAAATTGCGGTCTTGTTCGGCCGCTTGCTGGGCCAGGGATGCCCGGTACGCGGCAAGTCGCTCGGCGAGATTCTCGTCGGCGGTCGCCAGAATTCGCAGGGCGAGGAGACCCGCGTTGGCCGCCCCGTTGATGGCCACGGTGGCGACGGGAACTCCTCGGGGCATCTGGACGATGGACAGCAACGAATCGAGGCCGTCGAGTCGGGCGAGGGCCACCGGTACACCAATCACCGGCAGTTCGGTGACCGCGGCCAACATGCCCGGCAGGTGCGCGGCACCGCCGGCGCCGGCAATGAGAACCTTGAGTCCGCGTTCGCGCGCCGAGAGTCCGTAGGAGATCATCGCCTCGGGTGTGCGGTGCGCCGACACCACGTGGGTCTCGCACTCGACCCCGAATTCGCGCAGGATGTCGGTGGCAGCCGACATGACCTCGTGGTCCGAGGAACTGCCCATCACGACTCCGACAACAGGGTTCACGATGCCTCCCGGGTGCTCGTGCCGAATGCGCGAGCCGCCTCCCATGCTTGCACGTGGGTGGAGTGGGCGTCATCACCCCACGCGGTCACGTGTCCGAGTTTGCGCCCCGGACGCCACGCCTTGCCGTAATCGTGGACGGCGAGGCCAACTTGTGTCGGAACCCGACTCGAGTCGCTCGGTGCGTCATCGCCGACCACGTTCACCATGGTGACGGACTGGGCGGTGACCTCGGGAGCGATGAGACCCCGGTCGCCGACGGCTCGGAGGTGATTCACGAACTGCCCCGCGGTGGTTCCTTCGATGGTCCAGTGGCCGGTGTTGTGGGGGCGAAGGGCGACTTCGTTCACCAGGACTCCCTGGTCGGTGACGAAGTACTCGACGGCCATGACGCCCACCGGCTCGATGCGCGAGAGCAACTCCGTGGTCAGTTCATCGACCCGGGCCAGGGTCGCGATGTCGAGAGGGCATGGATACGTGGTCTCTACGCACATGCCGTCGGCCTGGCGAGTCCAGACGACGGGGTAGCGCACGGTCGTCGCGTCGACCGAACGGACACCAATCTGGGCCACTTCGCTCGTGAGGGTGAGCCGCTCTTCGAGGACGAGTTCACTCTGTGAGCCCCATTCGGCGCAGACAGCCTCTGTTTCGGCACGCGTTCCGGGGAAGGCGACGCCTCGTCCGTCGTAACCACCGGTGGCGGCTTTGACGACTGGCGGCTCTCGGTGCGTTTCGAACCAGCCTTTTGCAACATCGGGTTGACCGTGGGGCACGATCAGGAATTCCGGTGTGGGGATGCCCCACTCGGCGAGGGTGCGCCGCTGATAGGCCTTGTCGACGGCGAATCGCAGGGCGGCGGACGAGGGCCGCAGGACCACGCCCTCGGACTCCAGTGTGGCCAGGGCGGTGAGGTCAACCA
>CAWUMA010000226.1:0-1656 GCA_963923835.1 uncultured bacterium | reverse complement strand
CTGTCATCGACCGGGGCCTGTCCGGTCAGAGGGCGCACGGTGACCCGGTGGCGTTCGTTGCCCTCGAAGTCCACGCCGACCGCGACCCAGTTGTCGTCGGGTGAGACGGATAAGACACCCACCGAAAGAAAGTCCGAGTCGCCGGCCTCCACGTTCTCGTCCAAGATGACCTGCTCGCCGGGCAGGGTCGCCGCGGCGTCTATAACCGGGGGGCGTTCGTCCCCGGCGACGGCCGGCACGCGGCAGTTGATGGGGTAGTTGAGTCCCTCGCGCGTGCGCTCGAAGTACCACCAAGCGCCGCGGCGCACCGGCACCGAGATGTCGGTCTCTTCGATGCGGCCCTTGATCTCCTCGAAGAGGCTGTCGACCCGACCGGCGAGGGGCTTCATCATCTCGGCGTAGTAGGTGTTTTCCGCCTTCAGGTGAGCGAGGGTTTCCTCACTGCGCTCGCGCAGCCAGAAGTAGGGGTCGACCCGGACATCACCGTGGAAGTCGAGGACGTGGTCATGTCGGGGGGCGCGGGGCGGGGTGGGCATCGCTCCACTTTGCCAGCGAAACGGTGGTTGTCAGCCGTTTCGGGGTTATTACTATGCACGTAGGGAAATTCCGGAGGGCCCATGACTATCGACAATCTCGACTTCAGCCGGTACCAACTGGGGTGGTCGGACGAGCAGACTCCCGTGTTCAAGCCGAAGAAGGGCTTGAACGAGGAAATCGTCCGTGAGATGTCGGGCATCAAGAGCGAGGCCGACTGGATGTTGAAGTTCCGCCTCGACGCCCTCAAGCGTTTCGAGAAGAAGCCGATGCTGCCCTGGTTCGCGGACCGGATGCCGGACCTCGACTTCAACGACATCTATTACTACATCAAGCCCACCGAAGAGCGCGTCGAGGACTGGAACGACCTGCCCGACGCGATCAAGAACACCTACGAGAAGTTGGGCATCCCCGAAGCCGAGCGCAAATACCTCGCCGGCGTGACGGCCCAATACGAATCCGAGGTCGTCTTCCACCGCAATCGCGCCGACCTCGAGAAGCTCGGTGTGCTCTTTTGCGACATGGACACCGCGGTGCGCGAGTACCCCGAGTTGGTCCAGCGCTACTTCGGCACCGTCATCCCGCCCAACGACAACAAGTTCGCCGCGCTCAACTCGGCCGTGTGGAGTGGTGGTTCGTTCATCTACGTTCCGCCGGGGGTCGTCGTCGACCAGCCGCTGCAGGCCTACTTCCGCATCAACACCGAGAACATGGGCCAGTTCGAGCGCACGCTCATCATCGCCGACGAGGGTTCCCAGGTCCACTACGTCGAGGGTTGCTCGGCGCCGGTGTACTCGACCGACTCGCTGCACTCGGCCGTCGTCGAACTCGTGGCACTACCCGGTTCGCGCATCACGTACACGACAATTCAGAACTGGTCGAACAACGTCTACAACCTCGTCACCAAGCGTGCGCGCGCCGAAGCTGAGGCCCACGTCGAGTGGATTGACGGCAACATCGGCTCGCGCCTGACCATGAAGTACCCGTCGGTGTACCTCATGGGACCCAAGGCCTCGGGTGAAGTCCTCTCCGTCGCTTACGCCGGACCCGGCCAGATCCAAGACGCCGGCGCCAAGATGGTGCACTGCGCCCCCGAGACGACGAGCACCATCGTGAGCAAGT
>CAWUMA010000225.1:0-1677 GCA_963923835.1 uncultured bacterium | reverse complement strand
CTGTTGCGGCGGGAATCAGCCGGCGGACCCGACGGCTGTAGAACCAGCTCAGGTAGTCACGGATCTTCCGGTGTTGCTCCCGCCATAAGACGCCCGTGATCACAAAACCGGAGATAACAAAGAACACGTCAACCCCGAGAAAACCCCCGGCCATACCCGGAACGCCGGCGTGGGCCAGAATCACCAGCACCACGGCGACCGCGCGGAGGCCCTGAATGTCGCCCCGAAAACGGGGCGTCACGTTGTCGAGGTCATCCACCCGTACGAATCTAGGCACCGCCAACCCCGAAGTCGGGGTACTCAACCAGGCTGATACGTCCCGAACTCCGCACGAAGGACATCGGCCACTTCACCGAGCGTGGCCATTCGCGACAGCGCCGTCTTCATGGGGTACAGAAGATTCGCCGACCCCCTGGCCGCGGTGGCCAGATCGTCGAGGGCGGCGCGCACCGCGTCGTTGTCACGGTTGGCCTTGACGTCTTTCACGCGGGCGACCTGCGCGCGCTGCTGAGCCTCGTCAATCGGGAACACGTCGGCCGGTTCGGTCGTCGCGTCGACGAACTTGTTCACACCGACCACCACACGCTCGCCGGAATCAACACCTCTCGCGTAGTCGTACGCGGCCGACTCAATTTCGTCCTGCATGTAGTGAGCCTCAATGGCCGAGACCGAACCACCCATCTCGTCAATCGTGTCGATGTACGTCCGAGCCCGCGCTTCGAGCTCGTCGGTCAACGACTCGATGAAATAGCTTCCGGCGAAGGGGTCGACCGTGTCGCCGAGCCCCGACTCGTATCCGATGATCTGCTGCGTGCGCAGGGCAATCTTCGCGGCCTTCTCGGTCGGTAGACCCAGGGCTTCGTCGAAGCCGTTGGTGTGCAGACTCTGGGTTCCGCCCAGCGCCGCCGCGAGGGCCTGCACCGTCACGCGCACGATGTTGTTCTCGGGCTGCTGGGCCGTGAGAGTCGATCCGCCCGTTTGGGTGTGGAATCGCAGCATCATCGACTTGGGATCCTTCGCGCCGAAACGCTCGCGCATGATGGAGGCCCACAAGCGCCGCGCCGCACGGAACTTCGCGACCTCCTCGAAGAGGTTGTTGTGCGAGTTGAAGAAGAACGAGAGGCGCGGGGCGAAATCGTCCAGGGCGAGGCCGGCTGCCAATGCCGCTTCGACGTAGGCGATGCCGTTGGCCAAAGTGAAGGCAATCTCTTGGGCCGCGGTCGAACCGGCTTCACGAATGTGGTAGCCGGAGATGGAGATGGTGTTCCAGTTGGGCATCTCCTTCGCGCAGTAGGCGAATGTGTCCACAATCAGGCGCATCGACGGGCGGGGCGGGTACACGTAGGTACCGCGCGCCACGTACTCCTTCAGAATGTCGTTTTGGATCGTGCCTCGAAGTTGGTCGCCCCGGACGCCGTTCTCCTCGGCGACCAGCTGATACAGAAGGAGCAGCGTGGACGCCGTCGAATTGATGGTCATCGACGTCGTCACCTGGTCGAGAGGCAGGTCGGCGAGGAGGAGGCGCATGTCGGCCAGGGACGAGATGGCGACGCCCACCTTGCCCACTTCGCCTTCGGCGCGCGCGTGGTCGGCGTCGTAACCCATCTGGGTGGGCAGGTCGAAGGCGCAGCTCAGCCCCGTTTGGCCGGCGTCCAACAGGAACTTGAACCTCTGGTT
>CAWUMA010000224.1:0-1678 GCA_963923835.1 uncultured bacterium | reverse complement strand
CGCGTGGAGTTCGCGTACGACGGCGGTTTGGGAGGGGGCGGCCACGCGGCCCTCTTCGTGGACGACGAACTGGCCGCGACGGTGCGCTTGGAACACACAGTTCCCTTCGTCTTCTCCATCAGTGGGGAGACTTTTGACGTCGGTCGCGATACGGGCACTCCCGTGGGCTTTTACCCCCACGAATTCCCGTTCGACGGCGGGATCGAAGGAGTTCTCGTGGAGCGACTCAGTGAACCACCGGCCGAGGTCGCGCGACTTATCGCCGAAGGCGAATTCCGAGCCGGACTCTCCGTTCAATAGCCCACTTTTGGAGGGGATGTCGGTCGTTCGCACTCCCGTAATCTGCACGAGGTGAGTTCGGGCCGAGTCGCCAAATCAAAGAACGGCATCGCTCCGCGGGAGTGCGAGGTCTGTCACCGACCGTTCGAGTGGAGGGCCAAGTGGCGTCGTGACTTCGAGAACGTCCGGTACTGCTCGACGGCGTGCTCGAAAGAAGCCCGCCGCCTACGACGCCGGGATACCTAGTGACTCAGACTTTTCTCGTCCTCGGGGACCAACTCTCCACCGAAGTGGCGCCGTGGAATGACCTGGACCGTTCGACGGTCATCTTGTTGATTGAAAGCGAGCAACTTCTCGCCAAGCACCGTCACCGCACGCGGGTCGCCCTGTATCTGTGCGCCATGCGGGCCTTTGCCGAGAACGTGCGGGACCTGGGATTCACAGTTGATTATCGCCGGGCCAGCAGTTTTCGAGAAGGGGTGGCAGCCCACCTCGCCGAGCACGGTCCACGGAATCTCATCATGAATCACCCCCGAGGGCGTACCGCAGCGCGACTGTTTGCAGATCTTGGTGTGACGCTCCTTCCCGATCCGTTCTTCATGAGCGACCCGGAAGAGTTCGCCTCGCGATTCGCGAAGAAGTCGCACACGATGGAAACGTTCTACCGGGACCAGCGACGTCGACTGGGGATCTTGATGGACGGCAATGGCCCCGTCGGTGGCCGGTGGAACTTTGACGAGGAGAACCGAAAGCCACTGCCGCGAGACGGTGGTCAGTGGCCCGAGCCGTGGCGTCGCGAACTAACCGACGAAGAACGCGAAATTGTGACGTTGTGTGGAGAACTGCCCGGGGAAAACGCCGTGGCGTACTGGCCACGTACCCGGGCCGACGCGATCGATCAGTTGCGCGACGCCGTGGAACGCATCGTTCCGCACTTCGGCCCGTATGAGGATGCCGCCAGTTCGCGTAACTGGCATCTCGCACACACTCGCCTCAGCCCCGCTCTCAACATGGGTTTACTTCACCCTCGCGAAGTGGTCGACGCCATCGTCACGGCATACGAGGCGGGGAAGGTGGAGTTGGCGAGTGCCGAAGGATTGGTCCGCCAGATAATTGGCTGGCGTGAATGGGTGTGGCTGTGGCACCAAGTGAGAGACGACGGCTACACCCGTCGCAACGCTCTTTCGGCCAACGAACCTCTCCCCGCAGCGTGGCGCGAACCAGAAAGCCACGCCATGAATTGTCTGGACGCCGTGCTGGGCCACGTGCGTGACTTCGCATGGGCCCACCACATCGAGCGACTGATGGTTCTCGGCAACGCCGCGACCCTGGCCGGAATCGAGCCCGTGGCCTTTACGGACTGGATGGTGGACGTGTTCGTGGACGGCGCCGAGTGGGT
>CAWUMA010000223.1:0-1678 GCA_963923835.1 uncultured bacterium | reverse complement strand
TCGAGCGAGAAGATGCTGCTCCACGTTGTGAGTGGTGAGTCGGCGGTCGTCGGAGCGGCGCATGCCGCCGTGTTCGGCAATCGCTCGCAGGCGATTCAGTACGCGCCATTGCGTCATCCACGGCAACCACCAGAACACGAGATAGGCCCACCAGGTACCGGTCAGGAAGCCCATCACCAGGGCAAGCACGACTTGAACCGCCAGAATGCGCGACGCCAACGCCCGCGAGGCCGGTTTGGTAGTGGCGATGAGGAGGACTTTGAAGTTCTTCCAGCCTGAGATTCCCACGGCGTCGCGGAGCAGGCGTCGACCTAGGTCGGCCGGTTCGCAAGGGTAGCCGTTGTAAAAGAGGATGTCCGGTTCGTCGGGGCCGAACTCGTCACGGTGATGGGCGAAGTGGCTCCGACGATAGAGCTCGATCGGCACGAGTGCGACGTACGCGATGAGCCATCGGCCCACCGCGTCGTTGATTCTCTTGTTGGAGAAAAGGAGTTTGTGAGCCGCTTCGTGCATGAGAATCGCGAAGCGCGCGTGCATCGGGCCCATGAGAATGAAGGCACCGACGCCAATCCACCATGATCCGTGTACGCCACCCCACACCAGAGCGAGGGTCCACGCCCAGACCATCGTGACCGCTCGGGCGTTTCGCCAATTCGAAATTCTTCGGTACCGAGACCGAAGTTCGGGGATGGCCACTCCATTGGCGAGGAGGTGGTCGCTGGGCAGAACCGAGGGGAGCGAAGATTCGTCCGGGACCAACGCGATGCTCATAGGCGAATCGTAGGTCGGAGACTGAACGCCCGCTTGGGTATGGTTATCCAATGACGGAGCACATCCGCAGTGTGGATACTTCGGGTCGCAACACCCTCACGACGCCGTCGGGGGCCCGCGCTCACCGTGACCACATTGCCCACAACGAGGTATTAGCCAAAGAGTTCTATTCGGTGCGTCCCGGAGTATGGAACTTCGTGGGAAATGGGCTCTCCAACCAGACCTTCGTGGAAGGTCCCGGTGGCATTATCGCCATCGACACCGGAGAGTCCATCGAAGAGATGCGGTCCGCCTTGTCCGCGTTGCGTCAGCACACCACGGCCCCCATTGCGGCCGTGGTGTATAGCCACTTCCACTACATCGAGGGCACCAAAGCGATCCTCGAGGAGGGCAATCACGTCACGCCTCTACCTATTTATGGCCACCCGAAGATCGCCGGAAACCGGGAACGAACCGCTTCAGAGATTTCACCGGCGTACGTCCGGGGCATGGTGGAGCAGTTCGGTATCTTCCTGCCGGCCGATGGCCCCGATGGTCTGGTCAACATTGGTTTGGGTTTCTACTTTCGATCCCCGGACCACGCACCGTTCACGCCGGGTCACCTGCCCGTCACCCATGAGTTCACCGACGGGGCGACACTCACGATTGCCGGCCTCGACGTCCACGTCTACTACGCCCCGAGCGACTCCGACGACTCCGTCACGATGTGGTTCCCGTCCCTCGACCTCGTCGTGCACAATCTCATCTGGCCGGCACTGTTCAACGTCTTTGCCATCCGTGGCGAGGAGTACCGCGACTGTCAGGTCATGATTCGTGGCATTGATCAGCTCCGGGCGTTGCAACCTCACTATCTCGTGGCCACCCACGGCCCACCGCTCATCGGCCAGGAGCGGGTGGCCGCGGCCAC
>CAWUMA010000222.1:0-1685 GCA_963923835.1 uncultured bacterium | reverse complement strand
CGTCCGAGATGCTCGACGCGGTGCGGACCCGTGCTGGACAGGCCGACGTGGTCATCATGGCCGCGGCCGTCGCCGATTTCACGTTCGAGGCCGCGCCACAGAAATTGAAGAAGGAGAACGGGGTTCCCGTTCTCACGCCGGTGCCGACCACCGACATCGTGATGGAACTCACGCACCATCGCCACCCCGGGCAGGTCGTGGTGGGATTCGCGGCCGAGACCTTCGACGTCCAGGCCCAGGCCCAGGCCAAACTCCGCCGCAAGGGCGTCGACTTGCTGGTGGTCAACGACGTGTCGGCCCCCGAGGTCGGCTTCGAGCACGCGACCAACGACGTGACCCTCTTGACGCCTGATGGCGGCTCCGAGCACGTGTCGTTACGGTCAAAAGAGGAGGTCGCGATGGCCATTTTGACTAAGGTTTCTTCGTTACGCAGGTGAGGAGTCCCATGGCGCGCACGTTGTTCACGTCCGAATCGGTCACCGAGGGCCACCCGGACAAGATGGCCGACCAGGTCTCCGACGCCGTCCTCGACGCGATTCTCGCCCAGGACCCCCAGGCGCGCGTTGCCTGCGAGACGTTGCTGACGACCGGCCTGTGCGTGGTGTCGGGTGAAATCACGACCTCGGCCTCGGTCGACATCAACGCCATCGCGCGCCGGACCATCACCGACATCGGCTACGACGACGGCGCCAAGGGTTTCGACGCGAAGAACTGTGCCGTGTTGGTGTCGCTCGACCAGCAGAGCCCCGACATCGCCGACGGTGTGGACGTGGCCCTCGAGCGCCGCGGTGGCCAGTCCGGTGAGGACGAGCTCAGTTCGCTCGGCGCGGGCGACCAGGGAATGATGTTCGGCTACGCCTGCAAGGACAACGACGACTTCATGCCGTTGCCCATCTGGCTGGCCCACCGTCTCGCCGCGCGTCTCAGTCAGGCCCGACGCACGGGCCTCATCGACTACCTGCGCCCCGACGGCAAGACCCAGGTGACCATCGCCTACGAGAACGGACGTCCCGTGGCGATCGACACCGTGCTCGTGTCGACACAGCACGACGACGGATACGGCCGTGAGGCGATTCATGACGATGTGGTGCGCCACGTCATCGAACCGATTCTCCCGAAGGACCTCGACACCTCGTCGATGCGCGTCATCGTGAACCCCTCGGGCAAGTTCGTGCTGGGTGGCCCCCACGCCGACACTGGTCTCACGGGTCGCAAGATCATCGTCGACACCTACGGCGGTTACGCCCGTCACGGTGGCGGCGCCTTCTCGGGCAAGGACCCCTCGAAGGTCGACCGTTCGGCCGCCTACGCCGCGCGCTGGGTGGCGAAGAACGTGGTCGCCTCGGGCGCGGCCGAGCGCTGCGAGGTTCAGGTGGCCTACGCCATCGGCATGGCCCGACCGGTCTCGGTGCTCGTCGAAACCTTCGGTACCGAGACCGTTGATCGGTCTCGCATCGCCGAGGCGGTGACCGACATCTTCGACCTGCGACCGGCCGCCATCATCCGCGACCTGGACCTGCGCCGTCCGATCTACGCGCGCACCGCCGCGTACGGCCACTTCGGACGTGGCGACCAGGGCTTCCCCTGGGAGCAGACCTCGCGCGTCGAGGATCTGCGCCGCGCTCTGTCGCTGTAGTCGTCATGGCGCGCGCGGTGCGCCTCCTCACCGAGGTGTCGGCCGTGGA
>CAWUMA010000221.1:0-1699 GCA_963923835.1 uncultured bacterium | reverse complement strand
TGAAGACCGGTTCGTCGGGGTGGGCGGCTCGACCGAGGTCGGTGAGTCCCGCATCCACCAGACGCGCGATGGCCTCTCGTTCGGGGTCGCTCACGTGGGTCATCCCCGCCAGAGCGGACGGGTCCCAGACGTCGATGTCGGCCGGGGCGACGTTGAAGTCGCCTCCGAGCAACAGTGGGCCGTCCTCGTGGGACTGCACCAACGAGTGGAGTGACGAGAGCCACCGCAGCTTGTATTCGTAGTGCGGATCGTCGAGGGCGCGCCCGTTGGGGATGTAACACGAGTAGACGCGCAGACCTGCGCAGGTGGCGCCGATGATGCGGGCTTCGGGGTCCTCATCACCGAATCCCCGGGTCACGTTCTCCAGACCGACGCGCGAGAAGATGGCCACCCCGTTCCACTGGCCCTGGCCGTAGTGGGCCGACTCGTAGCCGAGGTCGGCGAGGGCGGCCGCCGGGAAGGTGTCGTCGTTCTGCTTGGTCTCTTGCACCAGAACGACGTCGGGGCTGCGGGTGCGTAGCCAGTCCTCCACGCGGGGCCACCGCGCCCGCAGGGAGTTGACGTTCCAGGTGGCGATCTTCACGCGAGGATGAAGAGGAGTTCGGCTTCGACGGCGAGCTCGCCGTTCACGGTGGCGCGACCCTGCCCGCGGCCGCCTCGGGCCGACAGGCGGGTCATGGTCGTCTCCAGGGTCACCACGTCACCGGGGACGACCTGACGACGGAATCGGGCGTGCTCCACTCCCCCGAAGAGTGGCAGTCGACCGTGGTACCGGGGGTCGGCAAGTACAGCCACGCCACCCACCTGGGCCAACGCCTCGAGGAGGAGAACGCCCGGTGTCGTGGGCCGGCCCGGAAAGTGACCGGGGAAGAACCATTCGTCACCGCGCAAGGTCCACGTGCCCACGGCCCGCTCGCCGGGAACGAGTTCGGTCACCTCGTCGACGAGGAGAAAGGGTTCACGGTGCGGCAGGTAGTCGGCCGGGTTGCGCGAGAACTCGCTCACGGCAGCCCCACCTCGGCGATCCGGCGTTCGGGGTCGACGTTCAAGAGCTTGAAACTGCGCACGTCGCCGCGCGCCAGCACGTCGCGGGCCCGACTCGGCGGGGGCGTGGCGAGAGAGGCCGTGGGGGCGTAGCACTCGAAGGTCGAACCGCTCTTCAAGGTGACCGTCACCACGGCGCCGTGACTCGTGAAGGTCTTGACCGTGCCCTCCACGCGGGCACCGATGCGGTACGTCGAGCGGAACAGGCCGTAGGCCTCTTCGGAGTTCACCGGTTTGCGCGCCCGGCGCAGTGCCTCGGTCGTGGGAGTGGCCGGGCGGGCCTTGGCGACCTTGGCCGTCTTCTTCGCGGCCTGGGCGACCTTGGCGGGAGGGGTCTTCTTGGCCGCGGTCTTTGCCACGTCGGCCTTCTTCGCGGGCGCGGCCTTGGCCGGTGCCTTCGCCACCTCGGCCTTCTTGACCGGGTCGGCCTTCTTCACCGTGGTCGTGGGCTTCGTTCTCGTCGCGCGCACCGGTTGGCGGTCCGCGAAGATCCAACCCACGCCGCGCACCGGCTTGCCACCGATGAGACGGCCCTCGTCGAAGAGCCACTTGTGTTCGGCGTGGAACTCCTGGAAGGAGTCATTGGAGAGGACGGCCCCTTTGGACCGCTCGGCGATCTTCAACAAGAAGGCGTCACCGCGCCCCACCGTGCCGG
>CAWUMA010000220.1:0-1715 GCA_963923835.1 uncultured bacterium | reverse complement strand
GGTCGACCTCTCTCTCAACGATGCTGGTGATAGCCAGCTTCACTGTTGCATCCGGGGGCAGCGTAGGAAGTGCGGGTACGGCATCCGCGGCGCAAGCCGGTGTGAACACCACCGCCTCGAAGCACGCCGTGTCGTCTCAGCCCACGACGACGCGCACCGCTTCTTCAGTTACCCACGCTCACAACTCGGCCGTGAAGTCGATCTCGCACGCGCAGCCCACGCGCTCGGCGACCTCGACCACTCGTTCGACTCACCTCCAGGCCGCTGCCACGCCCACGGTGCAAGGATGGAAGAGCGCGATGCCTGCCTCAAACCGGTTCGCACGAGTCGGCTCGCCACAGCCTGACGCGGTGACGATGTCGCCGACGTCGACGACGTATAACGGTGGCGCGAAGTACGTGACACTGACGTACTCCGGTGGTGACGGTTCTGGTGCGTACTCGGCGGCAATTAACTCCGCCGGCACCGCTCAATGCAGCGTGTCGGGAACGAAGTTGAGCTACAAGTCCGCGGGAACGTGTTCTGTCAATGTGACCCGAGCTGCGAGTGGTTCGTACACGAGTCGAACGGACACCGTGACGTTCACGGTCAACAAGTCCGATCAGTCAGTGACGCCCGACCTGACCACCGCTTCCTACGAATTTGGTCAGAGCCCCGTTACCGTTGGGGGCTCCGTGGACGGATATGGAGACGGCACTCTGTACTTCTTCACGTCCGACACCACCTGCTCGGTGAACTCGGGTTCGGGCTTGGTGACGTTCCTGAGCTTGGGCACTTGTGACATCTCGTTCTACGCCACAGCCACGACGAACTTCAACCAGTCGCCGACGGTGGACACCTTGATTACCATCACCAAGTCCACGCAGGCCGCGGCAACTTTGAGCCCGTCATCCTTCGCCTACACGCCCTCCCAGACGTTCACCCTGAACGGAAGCGGCGGAAGTGGCACCGGAGCCTACACCTACGCCTTGAACGTATCGAACTTGTCCGGAGCGGCGAACTGCCTGGTGTCCGGAGACACCTTGACGTATCAATCTCCGGGTACTTGTAGCGTCGACGTGACCAAGGCCGCGGACGACAACTTCTTCGTGCAGACGACAACCGTCATCATCACCATCACGAAGGCCAATCAGGCATCTCTGGGGCTGGCCACTTCCACGGTTGACTACAACGCCAATGCGGGAAATCGCACCATCAGCCTTTCGGGAACTGGCGGTTCGGGAACCGGTTCGTTCTCGTACGCCTTGGGCAGCGCTGGAACCTCCGGTTGTTCCTACAACGCCGGCGTACTGACGTACTCCACCGCCGGTACGTGCACCGTGTCGGTCACCCGTGCCGGTGACACCAACTACAACGACCGGACCGACACTGTCACCATCACGGTCAACAAGATCAACCAGGCGACCCCGACCCTGGCCGACGCCAACGGGAACAACTCGGGCACCCTCTACTCCTCGTCGCTCAGCGCCTCGGGTGGCGCCTCGACGGGCGGCTTCACCTACGCCGTCTTCGCGGGGGGCACGGCCTCGGGCTGTGCCATCTCGGGTGGCAACTCGGTGATCGCCACCAGCGCGGGCACCTGTCTCGTGAAGGCGACCCACGTCGGTGACGCGTATTACAACGACGCCACCTCGGCCGCGGCCACCATCACCTTCGCCAGGATCAACCAGGCGACCCCGACCCTGGCCGACGCCAACGGGAACAACTCGGGCACC
>CAWUMA010000219.1:0-1720 GCA_963923835.1 uncultured bacterium | reverse complement strand
CGCACTCGTCGACCTGAATCTGGAACAAACGGCCGACGAGATTGCCGCGGCCCTGCCCGACCAACCGATTGTGGTCGGTGGTTATTCGCTCGGCGGCCGGGTGGCGCTGCACCTGGCCCTCGCCCACCCCGACCGTGTGCGCTCGCTCGTCCTTCTGGGGGCCACTCGGGGTATCGAAAACGATGAGGAGCGCGCGCAACGACGCCACCGTGACGAGACCCTCGCCGATCACGCCGAACAGATCGGCATCGACGCCTTCTTGGACGAGTGGTTGGCCCAACCCATGTTCGCCCGCGTGGGCGACGATGCGGCCGAACGCGCCACTCGATCCCGTGACGTTCACGGCCTCGCCCGATCGTTGCGTCACATGGGCACCGGAACCCAGCGGTGGCTCGGTGACGAGATGGCCTCGTTGACGATGCCCGTGTGGGCTCTCGCCGGGGAGCACGACGAGAAGTTCCTCCGTGAAGCACGCGCCATCGCCGCGCAGGCCCCCTCGGCCGAATGGCGGTCCGTCCCCGGCGCCGCTCACGCCGCTCACCTGGAGAATCCCGAGTGGGTCGCGTCCGTTATCGGTGAAGCACTACGGGTGAATCAGTAGCCACAACCCGGCCACGGTGCCCAGAGCCAGTTGGGCTCGCGCACTGTCGCGCAGCATCGGGAGTAACGCCCGTCCGGCGGCGTCCGACAGGGCTCGACGAAGAACCGGAACGTAGACCACGAGCGTCGCGAGAGCGACCCACGGAAGGTTGGCTCCCACAAAACCCACGGCGGTGACCGCGACGAAGAGAATTGGCAACGCGGTCGCTCGACGCCGTCCGAGTCGGGCGGCGAGAGTCTTCTTGCCGGTTTCGCGGTCGCCCTCCACGTCGCGCAGGTTGTTGGCTTCGAGCAGCACGCAGGCCATTGCTCCCGCGGCGGCACCCAGCCACCACGACCGGGCGATGAGGTGGCACCCTTGGACGTAGGCCGATCCGACGGTGGCCACCATGCCGAAGTAGACGAAGACGAAGAACTCACCCCAACCGAAGTAGCCGTAGGGCTTGGGCCCGCCGGTGTAGAACCACCCGGCCGCAATGGCACTCGCCCCCACCGCGACGAGCCACCACGAGGACACCGACGCGAGGATGAGACCGGACAGCGCCGCCACGAGAAACCACCCGATGGCCGCCGCGCGCACGCGACGAGCAGGCACCAGGCCCGAAGCGGTCAAGCGGAAGGGACCGACCCGTTGCGCGTCGGTGCCCCGCACCCCGTCGGAATAGTCGTTGGCGTAGTTGGTCGCAATCTGCAGAGACAGGGCCACCACGAGTGCCAAGGCCGCTCGGTAGAAGACGACGGGACCCGGGCGCACACTCAGTGTGCCCAGAACGACGGGCACCGCCGCGGCCGGGAGTGTGCGCGGACGTGCGGCGACCACCCAGCGCCGCACGGGGCCCGGGTCGACGCTCACGGGCGCTTCGGGAATCGTGAGAAGTCCGGACGGCGGTGCTCGACGAAGGCGTTGCGGCCCTCTTGGCCTTCTTCCGACATGTAGAAGAGCATGGTGGCGTCACCGGCGAGTTGCTGCACTCCAGCCAGTCCGTCATCGGCCGCGTTGAAGCCTGCCTTCAGCATGCGCAACGCAATCGGCGAGAGCGTCAGCATCTGTCGGCACCACGCGATGGTTTCACGTTCGAGTTCGGCCAGGGGCACGACCGTGTTCACGAGGCCCCATTCG
>CAWUMA010000218.1:0-1720 GCA_963923835.1 uncultured bacterium | reverse complement strand
GGCTTCACCGTGGTCGGAGCCACAGCAGTCACCGGTGCAGGCTTCGGGGCTTCGACAATGGGCGGGGCATCGGCCGCGAGGTACCAGCGGGGCTTGATGTCGCCACGGCGCAGGAAGTGACCCGATCCGTACAGAACGGGATTGATCTCGGACTTGGACAGGTTCAAGCGTTTGGCCAGTTCTTTGGCGTACAGCCCGGGCTCTTTCGCGAGGATCGCGGTCAAGGGGGCAACGAGAAGTTCGGGGTCAGAAAATCGAATCGGCACGGTTCTCCTTTGAGCGCGCTCACGGTAGGAGACCGGTGTGACACGGCTGGGGGGTGGCCGCCGGAGTCGTGTCACCCCCTTGTCATATAGTCCCCGTTCCCGGACACCCAGTTCGGCCCAACAGAAAGGCTCACCGTGCGTCGTCGTAAATCCAATCCTCTTGATCTCGCCTACGACACGGTCATCCAGGCCTTCAACAAGGTCGAGGCCAAGCACTTCCGTTTCTGGCACCTCGACGAGGACGAGCAGTGGCAACTCGAGTCGCTGATTGCCCTCATCGGCACCGAGGGCAAGGTCAAGTCCTCGTTCGCCAACGGCGAACTCGTGGCGAGCCTGACGTACTACCCGACCTACGACCTCCACCTGCTGGTGGACCGTCACCGCCCCGACAAGGTGGCCGTCTTGTTCAAGACGAACAAGCCCAAGAAGCTCGGTCGCGTGTTGGTCGAGGCTCAGGCCTGGGCCATGGCCCACCTGGCGCAGTAGGGGCTCAGTCGGCCAGCTGGTTCAGGACGCGACGCGAGACTGCTTCCACGGCGGCCAGCTGCGTGGGGGTCAGCACGTCCACGAACAGTTCTCTCACCTGCGCGACGTGGGCCGGCGCGGCCGCCTTCGCGGCGGCGCGGCCCGCGGGCGTGAGAGTCACGTACCAGCCACGCTGATCGGTCGGACAGGGCTCCTTCTTCACCAGGCCCCGCTCCACCATGCGGCGAATGTGGTGGGAGGCTCGACTCTTCTCCCAACCCAAATCGTCACCCAGCTCCACCACGCGCCGTCGACCGTCGGGGGTGTCGGAGAGATGGGCGAGAACCATGTAGTCCTGATACGACAGACCGGACTCGGCGAGACCCTGCGACAGCCGGGCCGTCAGTTGGAGCATCATCAGCGACAAGCCCTTCCAGGCCGCGCGTTCCTCTTCGGTCAGCCAACGGGTCGCCATGGCGTCAGGGTAGCACGATGTTGACATATCAACTTCCTATCGCTAGCATGGTGGACATATCAACTAGATAGCGAGTGTCTATGTCGAATCAGCCCATCACCTTTTTCGGACACGGCAGCCCGATGAACACCCTCGAGTCCAATCACTTCACCAACGCGTGGCGCGAGTACGGCGCGAGCCTGGAAAAGCCGCGCGCGGTGCTGGCCATTTCGGCCCACTGGTTCATCAACGCCACCGCCGTCACGTCAATGGCCAAGCCCCGGGTCATCCACGACTTCTACGGCTTCCCCCAGGAGTTGTTCGACTTTGACTACCCCGCGCCGGGCTCACCCGAACTGGCCCGCGAAGTCGTGGACGTGGTCAAGCCCACCTGGGTCGGACTCGACGACGAGACCTGGGGAATCGATCACGGGACGTGGTCGGTGCTGACCCATCTCTTCCCCGAGGCCGATGTTCCCGTCGTGCAGCTCTCCATCGACGCCAGCAAGCCACTCGAGTACCACATGGAACTCGG
>CAWUMA010000217.1:0-1729 GCA_963923835.1 uncultured bacterium | reverse complement strand
AATAACCAAGGCCCGAACCGGCCGGAATCAACTTACCGATGATGATGTTTTCCTTAAGGCCCACGAGGTTGTCGCGCTTGCCTTCGATGGCGGCCTCAGTAAGGACGCGGGTCGTCTCCTGGAAGGAGGCGGCCGACAACCACGAGTCCGTCGCCAGGGAGGCCTTGGTGATACCCATCAACTGGGCGCGGCCTTCGGCCACGTCCTGACCTTCGGCCTCGAGACCGTCGTTGCGGTCGTTGAAGACCTTCACGTCGACCATCTGGCCGGGCAGCCACGTCGAGCTACCGGGGCTGACGATCTGCACGCGGCGGGTCATCTGACGGACGATCAGTTCGATGTGCTTGTCGTGAATCGACACACCCTGGTCGCGGTACACGTTCTGCACCTCTTCGACGAGGTACTGCTGCGTGTCACGGGTTCCACGGAACTTCATGATCGACTTGGGGTCCAGCGGTCCGTCGTGCAACGGCGTGCCGACCTCGACCTCCTGGCCGTCCTCGACGAGCATGTGACGGGCAATTGGAATCATCTCTTCCTGGATCTCGCCGTCGTCACCGATCACAGTCACCTTGCGCTCGCGGCCGACCAACTCAATGGTCACGCGACCCGCGTGCTCGGCCACCTTGGCGGCACCCTTCGGCGTACGGGCCTCAAAGAGCTCGACAACGCGGGGCAGACCGTGGGTGATGTCCGACTCGGTCACACCACCGGAGTGGAACGTACGCATGGTCAGCTGAGTACCGGGCTCACCAATGGACTGGGCCGCGATGACGCCGACGGCCTCACCGAGCTCAACCAGCTGGTGCGTCGCCAACGACAAGCCGTAGCAACGGGCGCACACGCCCTGCTCGGCCTCGCAGTTCAGCGTGGTGCGCACGCGTACGCGGTTGACGGCGCTGTCGTCGCGCAGGCGCTCGACGTCGTCCATCAGCAACATGGTGCCGGCCTCGACAACCGTGCCGTCGGCCAGGGTGATGTCCTCGGCCAACACGCGGCCCCACAATTTGGTCTCGAGGTGCGCGCGCTGTCCCTTGGTGTCGGGAGCGACGTGCTCAATCCAGATTCCACGGGTCGTGCCGCAGTCCTCCTGCTTGACGATGAGTTCCTGGGCGACGTCGACGAGACGACGCGTCAGGTAGCCCGAGTCGGCGGTACGCAGAGCGGTGTCGCCCAGACCCTTACGGGTTCCGTGGGTCGAGATGAAGTACTCCAGCACCGACAGGCCCTCGCGGAACGAAGACTTGATCGGGCGGGGAATCATCTCACCACGCGGGTTCGACACGAGGCCCTTCATGGCCGCAATCTGGCGGATCTGCTGGGTGTTACCACGGGCACCGGACTCGACCATCATGCGGATCGGGTTGTCGGCGACGGCCGCCATCGCGCGGTCGGTGGCCTCACCGACCTCCTTGTTGGCGTTGGTCCAGATCTCAATCTCCTGCTGGCGGCGTTCGTCGTCGACGATGACACCACGGCGGTAGTTCTGCTCGACCTTGGCCGCCTGCTCCTCGTACTTCTCGAGGATGGCCGCCTTCTCCGACGTCGTGACGACGTCGTCGATGGAAATGGTCAAACCGGACTTCGTCGCATAGCGGAAGCCGAGGTTCTTGATGGCGTCCAGGGACGCGGCCACCTGGTGACGCGGGTAGCTACCGGCAATGGCTTCGACGATGGCGCCCACGGGGGTCGCACTCTTCGAAATCAACTCGTCCACGTAGCGGAAACC
>CAWUMA010000216.1:0-1732 GCA_963923835.1 uncultured bacterium | reverse complement strand
TTTTCATGATTGCCGTCCTGTCGGGAGGAGTGGGGGCGGCCCGACTCCTGCGGGCACTGGGCGGCGTGGTTGATCCGTCCGAACTCACGGCCATCGTCAACGTCGGTGACGACCTCGTCCTGCACGGCCTCACCATCTGCCCCGATCTGGACACCATCACCTACACCCTCGCCGGGCTCTCCAACGAAGTGCTCGGCTGGGGCCTCACGGGAGAGACCTGGCGGGTGCGAGACGAACTGGCCGCGTTGGGAGGCGAAGCCTGGTTCAGCCTCGGCGACCGGGACTTGGCCACCCACCTCTACCGCAGTGAACGATTGGCCCGTGGAGCCACCAAGTCGGAAGTGGCCGCCGAATTGGCCCAACACCACGGCGTCACCACCACCTTGCTCCCGGCCACTGATGACCCTCTCGCCACGCGCTTCACCACTGAGTTGGGCGAGATGAGTTTCCAGGAGTACTTCGTCAAACACCACCACGACGTGGTCGTGACCGACATCAGTTTCGAGGGGGCGCAGTCGGCTCGTCCCACCGCGGCGGTGCGAGAAGCCCTGACGAGCGCCGAGCGCATCGTGATTGCCCCGTCGAATCCGCTCATCTCCATCGAACCCATCTTGCGGGTGCCCGGAATTCGGGATCTGGTCGCCCAACGCCGAGAAGACGTTGTGGCCATCTCACCACTCGTCGGTGGTGCGGCTCTCAAGGGCCCCGCCGATCGGTTGATGCGCGAACTCGGCCACGACGTCAGCGTCGCGGGCATCGCCGCCCTGTACGCCCCCCTCGCCGCCACGTTGATCATTGACGAAATGGACGCGGCGCACGCCCCCCGGGTGGAAGCAGCCGGACTGAAGTGTGTGGTCACGACTACGGTCATGGCCGACCCCGTTCACGCGCGACAACTCGCACAAGCGGTGCTCGCGTGAACTCGGTCCAGCTCTGGGCACTCGCCTGCCCCGTGCGGGTTCAGCCCGGCGAGGACCTGACGACACTGTTGATGGACTCACTTGTCGCGGCCGGCCTCGAGTTGCAGGCCCATGACGTCGTCGTGGTGACCTCGAAAGTGGTGGCCAAGTCCGAGGGGCGCGTCGTGCCCTTCGACGGCACCGACGAGGGGAAAGCCCGCATCGTCGAAGCCGAGACGGTACGACTCCTACGACGGCGCGGCGAACTGCGCATCACCGAAACCGCTCACGGGTTCGTCAACGCCAATGCCGGCGTCGACCTGTCCAACGCCGACGACGGCACGGCGGTCCTCCTGCCCGTGGACCCCGACCGCTCGGCTCGGCGAATCCGAGCCGAGCTCGGACGGCGCGGCGCGCCCGAAGTGGCCGTGGTCGTGACCGACACCTTCGGTCGCGCGTGGCGCAACGGCGTCACCGACGTGGCCATCGGCAGCGCCGGACTCACCCCCATTCTCGACTTGCGGGGCACCCTGGATGATGGCGGGAAGATGCTGCGCGCCACGGAGGTAGCCATAGTGGATGAGATTGCCGCGGCGGCCAATCTGGTGCTCGCCAAGGATGCGGGCACACCGTTCGCCCTGGTGCGGGGCATCGAAGAACGCTGGTTCGGACCGGGGTCGGTCGGCGACTCAGTCGTGCGACGCGCCAGCGACGATCTGTTCCGTTAGACGCCGCCGAGACGAACGTCGCCCGAGAGGCTCGATTCGGGAGCTACGTGTTCACCCGAGCCCACGAGACGGACTCCTATCTCGTATGCCGTCTTCTGCTTGAAA
>CAWUMA010000215.1:0-1743 GCA_963923835.1 uncultured bacterium | reverse complement strand
AAGAGGGACTCCGCCGTGGACGCGTCAACACCGGGGCCGTCATCGGCCACGGTGACGACGGCCGTTTCGCCACTCACCGACGTGGAGAACGTGAGTTGGCGCTCCGCGTGGCGTCCGGCGTTGTCCACCACGTTTCGCACGAGGCGCTGCGCCATATCCAGATCGGCCCGTACCCGCACCGGCTGCACGGCACGGACATCCACGTGGAGATCGGAGAGTTCACGCACGCGCCGGGCCTCGTCGAACAAGATGTCGTCGAGGTCCACGTCGACCAGCGTGATTGGGTGGCCCCCTTCGTCGGCCCGTGCGAGCCAGAACAGATCATCAATCAGATGCTGCAGTCGGCGACCTTCACGGGCCACGGTGTCAGCAACCGTGGGCCAGTTGGCACGATCGGGATTACTGGCGGCCTGGTCCACCGTGATGAGCAGCGTGGTGAGGGGGCTACGCAACTCGTGGCTGGCGTTCGAAATGAATTCCTGCTGACTGCGTGACGACACGTCGAGTCGCGCAAGCATGTCATTCAAGGTCCGGCTCAGACGGGCGATTTCGTCGTCACCCGGCGTGACGGGCACCCGTTCGGACAAGTCACTGGCCGCGATGGCCGCCACGCGTCGGCGAATCGATTCCACCGGGGCCAACGTGGCCCCGAGGCCAAGCCAAATGAGCCAACTCAACACGGCAAGGAGTAGTGGAATGGAGATGACGAGGCCGAGCACGAGTTGTCCCACGCTGTGCGACACCGAGGGACCCGAATAGAAGCCGAAGAGCAACGCGCGGCCCCGCTTGGTCGTCACCGTGTCCACGATCGGCTCACCGAGCCCGGTGACGTAGGGCTCGGTGAGCGCCGTGTGACGGAGCCCCACTTCCCAATTCGCGATGCGACCGGTGCGCTGGGAGATGGTGGCCAGTATCGGCGCATTGCGAAGCGTTCCACTTGATGCCCACACGGTGGTCATTCGCCAGTCGGTCGCCTGGACTGCCACGTCGGGGGCGGCGTTGATGTCGTCGCTCGCCGGCCAGGTCTTGACGAAGCGCAGTGACGAGTCAGCCAGAACGGTGGCGACTCGCTGCTGTGCCGAACTGGTCAATGTGGCGTCCACCACAACGACGAGAAGAACCGACACCGTGAGGAACAAACCCGCCAAGACAGCGGCAAAGGTCGCGGTCAGTCGCGCCCGAATGGAGAGCCGGGCCAGAATCACTACCGCTCCGCGACCAACTGGTAGCCCACGCCACGCACCGTGCGAATCAATTCAGCCGCGTCGGCGGCGTCGGCGAACTTGCGTCGCAGGTAGCCGACGTAGACCTCGACAATGTTGGGATCCCCCTCGAAGTCCGATCCCCAGACTTCGTCCAACAAGTCGGCCTTGGTGCACGGCTCACCTTCGGCGATGACGAGGCATTCGAGAACACGCATCTCGCGCGGGGTGAGCGGAACCACCTGGCCACCCACCGTCACCCGGGAACGCACCGGGTCCACTTCGACGATGCCATGCACCAGGCCCCGTGATGAATCCTGCTCGTGACGGCGCAGCAACGCGTGGAGATGAGCGAGCAGAACGGCCCGTTCAAATGGTTTCCGCAAGAAGGCGTCGGCCCCGATGTCGAGACTCTCTACCTCGTCTAGATCCCCATCCTTCGCGGTGAGAATCACGAGCGGCGTGCGCACCCCGGCCCGACGCAACTCCTGGCACACACTGAACCCGCTGCGACGCGGGAGCATCAGGTCCAGGATGATGA
>CAWUMA010000214.1:0-1746 GCA_963923835.1 uncultured bacterium | reverse complement strand
GGCGCTAACCCTATGTATTGACGTTGCCTATGTCAATAGTTAGTGTTGGCCGCGAGTGGGGGAGAACAACGTGTCGATTTCTGAGCCGAACTTCGGGGGCACCATTGGAGCGACGTACCGGGAGTCCACTCCCTGGTGGCCGGCTCCGCCGCGCGCCCTAGGTGGACCCAACGTCGTGCTCGTCGTGCTCGACGACACCGGATTTGCCCACTTCGGCTGCTACGGCTCGCTGATCGACACACCGAACATCGACCGTCTGGCCCGGGGCGGCCTGATGTACAACTCCTTCCACACGACGGCGTTGTGCTCGCCGTCGCGCGCGTCCATGTTGACGGGACGCAACCACCACAGCGTCGGCATGCGCGCCATCTCGAACTGGAACAGCGGTTTTCCCAACATGCGCGGCTCGATCTCTCCCTCGGCCGCGACAATCGCCCAGATTCTCAACGCCGACGGATACGCCACCTTCATGCTCGGTAAGTGGCACCTCGCCCCGATGGAGGAAGCCTCGGCCGCCGGTCCGTTCCACAACTGGCCGCTCCAGAAGGGCTTCGACCGTTTCTACGGATTCATGAACGGTGAGACCGACCAGTTCTATCCCGAGCTCGCCGAGGACAACCACCCGGTGGATCCGCCGCGCACACCTGAAGAGGGCTACCACCTTTCCGAGGACCTGGTCGATCGCGGCATCCAGTGGATCAGTGACTTGAAGGGCATGATTCCCGACAAGCCCTTCTTCACGTACCTGGCCTTCGGCGCCCAGCACGCGCCGCACCACGCCCCCGACTCGTACCTCGCGAAGTGGCGCGGGAAGTTCGATGAGGGATACGACGTGCTGCGCGAGCGCGTCTATCGCCGCCAACTCGAACTCGGCGTGATTCCCGAGGGCACCCAACTGGCGCCGCGCAACCCGGGAGTGCCGGCCTGGGACGACCTCACCGAGAACCAGAAGAAGTTCTCGGCGCGGTTGCAAGAGGCCTTCGCCGCCATGCTCGAGCACACCGACGCCCAGATTGGCCGACTTGTGGACTATCTCGAATCCATCGGTGAGTTGGACAACACGCTCTTCATGGTCTGTTCAGACAACGGCGCCTCTCAGGAAGGTGGCCCCTACGGCGTGATGAACGAGTTCTCCTACTTCAACATGCTCATCGACAACGTTGACGAGGTCGTGGCGACGCGCCTCGATGACATCGGCACACCCAACGGCTATTCCAACTACCCCTGGGGCTGGGCCCAGGTGGGCAACACGCCGCTCAAGTGGTACAAGCAGAACACCTATGGCGGTGGTGTCCGGGACCCGCTCGTGGTGCACTTCCCGAAGGGCATCGCCGAACGCGGCGCCATTCGGCCCCAGTTCTGTCACGCCGTGGACATCACCCCGACCATTCTCGAAGTGACCGGTGCGACCATGCCTGACTCGTTCGCCGGCGTGTCCCAGATGCCCGTGCACGGCGCGTCGCTGCTGGGCACGTTCGGTTCGGGATCGGCGCCGGCTCCGCGCTCGGTGCAGTACTTCGAGCAGTTGGGCCACCGCGGCATCTACGCCGACGGCTGGAAGCTCACCACGTATCACGTGTCGGGCCGGCCCTGGGAAGAGGACGTGTGGGGACTCTTCCGACTTGATGACGACTTCTCGGAGTGCAACGACCTCTCGGCTCAGTTCCCGGAGAAGTACCAGGAAATGCTCGCCCTGTGGTGGTCCGAGGCCGAGCGCTACGGCGTCTTGCCCCTCGACGACCGGGG
>CAWUMA010000213.1:0-1765 GCA_963923835.1 uncultured bacterium | reverse complement strand
AGGTCGCTCGCTACGGTGGAGACGTGACCCACTTCGTGCCGGCCCCCGTGGCCCGCCGATTGGCCGAGAAGTTTCCGGGGGCGAGATGAGCGATTTTGAGGACTACACCGAAGAGGAGTTTTACGCTCCCGTCCCGGCGACCGAAGAGCGTCGCCGCGTGCGCGACATCGAAGACGATCTGCGAGACATGCTCGACATGGTGTCGACAGCGAAGACCATGCCGCTGTCCTCGTCGGCACTGGTGCCCCGCGAGGAGCTGCTCGACCTGATTGAAGCGGCCATCCGCCACCTGCCCGACGAAATCAAGCGAGCCAAGCACGAGTTGAAGGCCCGCGAAATCCTGATGCAAGAGCAGGTCATCAAGGCCGAGCAGATGCTCGATCAGGTTCAGGCCGAAGCGGCCCGCCTCGTGGAGCGCAGTGAGGTCGTTCGACAGTCCAAGATTCGCGCCGAACAGATTGAGGCCGAGGCTAAGGCCAAGGCTCGCACGATGATCAACGAGGCCGAGGACTTCATTGACGCCAAGCTCGCCGGTTTCGAGATCGTGCTCGACCGAACCATGAAGACCGTGGCCTCGGGACGTGACCGTTTGGCTAGCCAGAGCCTGCCTGCCTCGCTGTTGTCCGATGACGTCGCCGACGACTTCCTCGGCGTACCGCCACCCGCTCCCGCACCGGCTCTGACCGACGTGGAGCCCGTCTTCGATTACGACGCCGAGGAGTACTAATGACGTCACCCTTTCGGGTGCCCGTCGCCGTGTTGCTCCGCGACATGCCGTCGACCATGCCGGTGGTCTTCAGCGCCCCCTTTGATGCGGAACACGAGTTCCCGCCGCGCGGGCCCGCCGAATCCGACGTCGACCCCGAAGCCCCGGTGTCCGTGAATGTGACCCTGCAGTCTCACCCTGGGGGCATCACGGTTCGAGGCCAGATCGAGGTCGCGTGGCACGGAATTTGTCGGCGCTGTTCGGTACCCGTGACCGGCGATCTACATCTCAAGGTTCACGAGCGCTACCGCGACCAGGAGGGTCTGGTCGACGAGGAGACCTACCCCATCGAGCAGGATTTCATCGATTTGTCGCCGCTGGTTCACGACGCCGTGTTCCTCGAATTGCCTCTGGCACCCTTGTGCCGACCGGACTGCAAGGGCCTGTGCGCCCAGTGCGGGGCCGACCTGAATGAAGGGGAGTGCGACTGCCCGCCGCCCCTGGACCCTCGTTGGGCTACACTGGACGCTCTGCGCTTCGAGGACTCCGACGAGTCCTGATCCGCGATTTCGCAGGCCCCCGGGCCCGAGAAGGAGTTCGACATGGCTGTTCCCAAGAGGAAGACGAGCAAGGCCCGTACCCGTGCGCGCCGTGCCGCCAACTGGCGCCTCGAGCGTCCGGCCCGTTCGGTGTGCCCGCAGTGCGCCTCGGCCAAGATGCCCCACGTGGTCTGCCCCAACTGTGGTTGGTACAAGGGCCGCGTCGCGGTCGAGGTCAACTAGTTGACCCTGCCTCTCGCGCTCGACGCGATGGGCGGTGACCACGCCCCGCGCGAAATCATCGAGGGGGCCCGCCGGGCTCGCGACGAACACGGCGTGGAGTCGATTCTCGTCGGCATTCCCGAACTACTCGGGGATACCCACGGCTTCGAGGTCTTTCCCTGCACCGAAGTCATCGAGATGGATGACGACCCGGGCTCGTCGGTGCGCAAGAAGAAGGACTCGTCCCTCGTGCGTGCGGCCGAATTGGTTCGTGACGGCAAGGCGCGCGCAATGGTCT
>CAWUMA010000212.1:0-1771 GCA_963923835.1 uncultured bacterium | reverse complement strand
GCACGGCACGGTGGGCAACCCGTCGGGCCAGCACCGCGCGGCGCGCGAGGCGAAGCGGGCCCTCGAGGACGCCCGTGAGGAAATCGCCTCGCTGATGCAGGTGCCTCCCCAGGGCGTGATCTTCACCGCCGGCGGCACTGAAGCCAACCACATCGCCCTGGCCGGGGCGCTTGCGCGCTTTCGTCGACTGAACGGCCCCGAAGCGAACATCGTCATCACGAGCGTCGAACACTCCAGCGTCGTGAAGACGGCGCACCATTTGGCCTCGTTGTTCGAGGGCGTCACCGTGCGCGAGATCAAAGTGCACGAGAACGGATATCCCGACGCGATGGATCTCGGGGCCAAAGTCGACGACCGCACGGCCGTTGTCTCGATCATGGCCGTGAATAACGAAACGGGAATCGCCCTGCCGATGGAAGGTGCCATTGGTGACGCACGCAAGCGCGGCGCGCCCGAGACCGTGTACCACAGCGACTGCGTCGCGGCCGCGCCGTGGATCTACCTGCCGGCCATCACCTCGGGCCTGAACGCCTTCTCGATCTGCGCGCACAAGATCGGCGGTCCGGTGAACTCGGGTGCATTGTTGTTGAGCGAACCCGACTGTCTCGACCCCGTCATCGTCGGGGGCGGTCAGGAGAAATCCCTGCGCGGTGGGACCGTCGATGTGGCGGCCGCGGTGGGCCTCGCGACGGCGCTTCGCATCGTGCAGCGTGAACGCGAGGAGGTGTGCACGCGCGTGCGCGACCTCGCCATCCGCCTTTACGCGGCGTTGTCGTTTCTGCCGGGCTGCGAGATCACGGCCGCCGGTTACGACAAGGTCGAGGGCATCGTGCACGTGACCTTTGACAAGTTGGCCTCCGAGGAGATTCTCTTCCTCCTCGACCAGGCCGGCATCTGCGCCTCGGCCGGGTCGTCGTGCGCGAGCGGCGCGGCCGAACCGAGCCACGTGATGCGCGCGATGCAGATCTCGCCCACCCGGGTGACCGGCGCGCTGCGCCTGTCGATGGGCCCGGGCACCACGGCCGAGGATGTCGACGCCGTGATTGACGCTCTCGCCAAGATTGTCTACTCCTTGCAGGAGAAGTAACCCCCGGCTGGCAAACTGAAGCCGTGCGAATACTGGTGGCGATGAGTGGCGGGGTTGACTCGTCGGTGGCCGCCGCGCGCCTCGTCGAAGCCGGACACGAGACGGTCGGCGCGACCCTGAAACTCTGGGGCGGCTCGAGCGATTCGGGCTGCTGTTCGGTGAGCGACGTCGAGGACGCCCGTCGGGTGGCCCACCAGTTGGGCATCGACCACCACGTCTTCGCCTTCACCGAGGAGTTCGACGAGCACGTGGTCGCCCCCTTCGTGGCCGACCACGCCCGGGGTCTCTCGCCCAATCCCTGCATCGAGTGCAACCGCCACCTGAAGTTCGATCTGCTCGTCGCGCGCGCGAAGCGTCTCGGATTTGACGCCGTGGCCACGGGCCACCACGCCCGGATCGTGCGCCGCGACGGTCGGCACTTCCTTGCCCGTGGCGCCGACGTGGCCAAGGACCAGAGCTACGTGCTCGGTTACCTGACCGAGGACCTGCTCGCCGGCCTCGAGTTGCCCATCGGTGATCTCACCAAGGACGAGGTGCGCGCCGAGGCCCATCGGTTAGGTCTGCGCACCGCGGCCAAGCCCGACAGCCAGGACGTCTGCTTCATTGAAAGCACCCAGGGTCGTACCGCGTTTCTCGGGGCGCGCATCCCCCTCACGCCGGGACGCTTCGTCGAGCGTGGCACCG
>CAWUMA010000211.1:0-1775 GCA_963923835.1 uncultured bacterium | reverse complement strand
ACGGCGGTCCGCTTCGCCACCCCCGACTCGGGGTCGGTGGTGGTGCGTGACTTGATTCGTGGTGATGTGATCTTTGACCACTCGGTTATTGACGACTTCGTCGTGGCCAAATCGTCGGGCGCCGTCTTGTACGCCCTGGCCAATGTGGTGGACGATCGGCGCGACCTTATTACCCACGTCATTCGGGGAGAAGAGCATCTCCCCAACGCACCCAAGCAGATGCTGCTCTGGGAGGCCTTGAATGAACTCACGGATGACGTGGTGACTATGCCGGTCTACGCACACCTTCCGCTTCTGGTGAATGAACAGCGAAAGAAGTTGTCGAAGCGCAAGGACCCTGTCGCCACCGAGCTGTATCGCGACCAGGGCTACTTGGCCGACGCCTTCGTGAACTATCTCTCCCTGCTCGGCTGGAGCCCCCGCGGAGATGAGGAAATGGTTGACCGGTCGACCTGCGTGAGTCAGTTCCGCCTCGAGGATGTGTCGCACTCGCCGGCTTTTTTCGACGTAAAGAAGTTGTCCGCCATGAACGGCGACTACATCCGGCGGCTGGGGGCGAGCGAGTTTTTGGCGGCCGTCGCGCCATGGGTCAATCCATCTTCCTCGGACTGGCATCCCACGGATCACCCCGTTCCGTGGGCCAGCGAGGAGTTTCGGCCGGAACTCTTCGCCCAACTGGCCCCCCTGGTCCAGGAGCGCATCGCGACGCTCAGCGAAGCGGCTCCCATGGTCTCCTTCTTCTTTCTGCCCGACCCCCCTTACGACGAAACCGCGTTTGACAAAGTCATCCGCAATGACGAGGCGGGTCGGAATGTCCTGCGGGCCTGCCTGGACCTTTTTGCCGAGTGTCCCTTTGACGCCGAGAGCCTGCACCGCCTCGTGGCCGACGCCGGTGAGACGTTGGGTCTGAACCTTCGAAAGACCCAGGCTCCGTTGCGCTGTGCCATCACCGGCACATTGGTGGGGCCACCATTGTTTGAATCTCTCGCCGCCCTCGGGCGCGACGAGGTCCGTCGCCGTGTGGCGGCCGCCCTGGAGCGGTAGTGCTTCTCGGGCCACTCAAGCTGATTCTCAAGATCGCGGGTGGCCTGTTCAGCCTCCTTACTATCTATTTCGCCTGGGGCTTTGTTCAGATTTGGCTGACCGGCCACGAGCACTTCTCGGGTCGGGCCCAGGCCATCGTGGTGTTTGGCACTGCCCAGATCAACGGGACTCCCAGTCCGGAATTGCGCGCCCGGCTGGACCACGCCCTCGTTCTGTGGCGGGAGAAACGAGCGGGACTGGTGGTCGTGACCGGAGGAAATCGCCCCGGTGATGTGTACACCGAAGCGGGTGTGTCGGCTCGATACCTGGCCCAGCACGGTGTTCCTCAGTCGGCCATCTTGAGGGGTGGCGGATCGGACACCTGGCAAAACATCGCGAGCGTGGCGCCGATCCTCCTTCGCCGGGGCATCCACTCGGTGATCACTGTCACCGACCCGTTCCACGAATACCGGGCCAAGGCCATTACGTCCAGTCAGGGCCTGTCACCCCACTCCTCGCCGGTCCCCGATTCCCCCACAAGCGGGCCGTCGCTGTGGCGTTATTACGTGAAAGAGATGTTGGCCGTGGGGGCCGGTCGCATCGTGGGATACGCGCGGCTCAGTTCGTGGACGTCGTCGGTTCCCAGCGTTACCTCGCTCACGTTGCCCTCTGGCAGTTGACCCGCGCTTTCCGGTAAGATTGTCAAGCCCTTCGGGGGTGGTGTAATTGGCAACACAACTGGTTCTGGTCCA
>CAWUMA010000210.1:0-1788 GCA_963923835.1 uncultured bacterium | reverse complement strand
GTGAAGCTCACGGTCAAATGAGTTGCGACCTCTGTGAAGCGGCCGTTATCACGACGCGCTACTTCGAGGACGAGCACTGCTGGATCGCCGACTGCGAGATCTGTCTCGTCCCCATGGTCGTCTGGCGCAGCCACGACCCCGCCCCCGACGAGACGGTGAAGGCCCACCTCCACGCCCGCCTCGCCGAGGTCGCGGTGCAGGTGTTCGGCGACGAGCCGTGGTCGGTCGATGACCACATGCGCAATATCCCCGACCACTACCACGCCCACGCCCGACCGCCCTATTTCTGGCGTCGTTCACTCTGACCCACCCCCGCCCGGGCCTCACTAGTATCGATTTACCGACTAGTAAGGGGTAACTCATGGGTGCACTCGACGGCCGCGTGGCCATTATCACCGGCGCCGGACGCGGAATCGGCCGGGAACACGCTCTGCTCTTCGCCGCCGAGGGCGCGAAGGTCGTCGTGAACGACCTGGGCGGAGCCCTGGACGGCTCGGCCACCCAGCAGAGCCCCGCTGAAGAGGTCGTCGCCGAGATCAAGGCCTTCGGTGGTGAGGCCGTCGCCAACCACGACAACGTCGCCGACTGGGAAGGTGGCAAGCGCATGATCGACTGTGCCATCGAGGCCTTCGGCGGACTCGACATCCTCGTCAACAACGCCGGCATTCTGCGTGACCGCGTGCTCGTGAACCTCTCGGAGAGTGACTGGGACTCGGTCATCAACGTGCACCTGAAGGGCCACTTCGTCCCGACCCAGCACGCCGCCAACTACTGGCGCGAGAAGGCCAAGGCCGGTGAGAAGGTCCAAGCCTCAATCATCAACACCTCGTCGACCTCGGGTCTGATCGGCAACGTCGGTCAGTCCAACTACGGTGCGGCCAAGGCCGGCATCGCGGCCTTCACCGTGATCATCGCCGAGGAGTTGGGTCGCTACGGCGTGCGGGCCAACGCCATCGCCCCGGCCGCGCGCACCCGCATGACCGAATCGACCCCCGGCCTCTCGGACCACGTCGTCAAGCCCAGCGACGCCGCGAAGTTCGACGTGTGGGACCCGGCCAACATCTCGCCGCTGGTGGCCACGCTCGCCATGGCTGACTGCCCGGCGACCGGCCAGGTCTTCTTCGTCCAGGGCGGCACGGTGCGCAAGTTCCAGAACTGGACGATGACCAACACCCTCGAGAAGCAGGAGCGCTGGAGCGTGGCGGACCTCGCCGCGCAACTGCCCACGATTCTCTAAATGTCGACCACCGAAGGTCGGCTCGACCGGGAGAATCCCGACGACCTTCTGAACGCACGTCTCGACCCGAGCGGGTCGGCCTTTGGCACACACGGCGGAGAGGCGGGCAGCGACCTCAACTGGTTCAAGATGGTGCGCGCCCGCGTGGCCGAACGCGCCGCGAGTTCGTCGCGCTACCGGTGGTGGGTGCTGTGGGCCCTGCTCACGGGTCTGTTCTCACTGAACTTCACCTTCACGGTCTTCATCGTGGCCTTGCCCAAGGTGGCCGGGGAGTTCCACACGAACGTGACCATCCTCACTTGGACGATGGTCGGGCCACTCCTCGCCTACGGACTTGCCGCGCCGGTGCTCGGCAAGACCGGCGACATCTTCGGTCACCGTCGTCTGTACCTCCTGGGACTCGTGGGCGCGGTTGTCTCCGCCATCCTCACGGCGCTCGCGCCCAACGTCATCACCCTGTTGCTCGCGCGCACCCTCGACGGTATTCAAGGCGCCGCGACCGGCACGGCCTCGGGCGCCATCGTCAACATGGTCTTCTCCAAGGAAGAACG
>CAWUMA010000209.1:0-1797 GCA_963923835.1 uncultured bacterium | reverse complement strand
GTCTTGCGCGCGAGCGGCCACAAGGCCAAGCACGACGAGGACGCCATTTACGAACAGACCGTCGCGGAACTGCGGGCCCTCGGGGTTGCGCCGGGCCGTGACCGAGTCGCCTTTGTCATGTCGTTTAAGGGCGTGTTCCTCGAAGGGCTCGAAGTCGTGGTCACGGTGCTGACATTGGGCACGTCGGCCCACCGATTGGGACTGGCCGCCACCACCGCAGCCGTGGCGCTGGTTCTCGTGGCGGGCGTCGGCGCGGTGGTCGCCAAACAGTTGTCGAAGGTCCCCGAGAACGCCATGAAGATGAGCGTCGGGGTCATGCTCGTGAGTTACGGCACTTTCTGGGTGGGTGAGGGCCTGCGGGTTCGCTGGCCCGGCACCGACGCCTTCTTGTTGGTGTGTGTCGCCCTCTACAGCGTGGCGGCCGTCGCCGTGGTCTGGGTGGCACGTCGCCTCTCTCCGGTGGTGACGCGTTGAAGTTGGTGGCGAGATTGCTCAAGGCCTTCGGTCTGTTCTGGTGGGACTTCCTCGTGGGCGACACCCCCGAGATTGCCCTGGCGGTCGTGGTCATACTCGGCGTCATCACGCTGATCAGCGTGGTGGCGGGGGCCTCCGCCGTCGCGGTGGTGGTTCTCCCGCTGCTCGTGATCGCCACCTTGTTGGTGAGCGTGCGTCGGGCGATTCACTGAAAGGCGTCGACCAGCACCTGGATGGGCAGCTCTTTCGCCGGCCACTCCAAACGGGTGGAGTATCCCTGAGCCGCGGCCGTGGTTTCCATCACGTCGGGTGCAATGCCCACGGCGACGGTGATGCCGCCACTGGTGAGACCGTCCCCGTCGAGTTGGGGTGGGTGGGAACTTCGCATCACGCAGGTCACTTTGGAACTTTCGCTGAACAAGGTGGCGAAAATCCGGGCGTCGTAGCCGATGAAGCCTTCGCTCACGGTGACCGAGTCGGAAATATTCAGCGCGAGATAACTCGTGACGCCCCCGTGGCGCTGATGGGCGACGATGGGGAAGTACTGGTCGCGGGCGAAGGTGTGGTGCCGGCCCACCTCGAGTCCGGTGAGCGCGAACTCGGTGGAGCAACTCGTGGCCGTCACCGGACCCAAGCGTCGAGTGAACATCCCCGCACCCCGGAAGTTCGGGATTCTCCATGTCGGGGCGAGGTCGTCGAACAGGGGGGCGAAGAACAAGTCGTGGACGTGGTCGGTGTTGACATCAAGGACTGCCGGCAGGGTGTTCATGCCGGCCCCGGCGATCGCCCACCAGAGTCCGGTCAGTGAGACGTAGTCGGTGAGGCGAAATCCGTAGGTGCGGATGTAGGGCCCCGCGATGGCCCCGAGCGTGGGGGTCCACACGTAGTGCAGACGGTTCTTCAACGTCTCCGAGAGGCGCCGGCCCAACTCGGCGAAGACGGGCGTGGGCGGGCGCTGCTCACACAGGGCGAGGGCGAACAGGTTGATGCCGTCGTAGGTGGGGGAGTTGTACTCGGCCAGGTCGCTGTCGCGGTCCACTTGATCGCTCACCGAGCGCAGCCGTTCTTCACCGCGGTTCACGAAGCCGGGTTCGTCGAGTACCACCCCCACGGTCGCCTCGAGCCAGGCGGCCAACAACAGCGGATTGGTGTACCAGACGGGAATCCGCTCGCGGGGTTCGCCCTCTACGCAGGCCCGCAGGGCCGCGTCGATGGCCGCCGTCAGTTCGTCCCCCACCAAGGAGGTGAACTCGTTGCGGCACTGCACTAGAGCCACGCCCACGAATTGGCGCCAGTTGGGGTCGTAGTCCACCCACTCCTTGG
>CAWUMA010000208.1:0-1797 GCA_963923835.1 uncultured bacterium | reverse complement strand
CCGAGGGCCTTGAGTCGACGGGTGGCGTTGTCCACCACGCTCTGGGCGTGTTCGAGAACGCGGGCGGTGTCGGCGGTGCTGGCGAGCGTCACGGTCATGGGGGAAATCTACCCCCGCCGACCCCGTGAACGACCGGCGTAGGCTGAACGTCGTGAACGTGACCATGCTCCTCGCCGACTCGGCCCAGGTCGCTGACGGCAAGCTCTTCATCCTCGGCGGCGGTTGGTCGATCACCGGTCCCGACCCCGCCCCTCAGTCCGTGGCCCTGAAGTTCCAGGTCGACAGCCACGAATTCAACGCCACCCACCACTGGGAAATTTTCCTGACCGACGCCGACGGCCGCCCCGTCATGGTCCCCACTGAAGAAGGTGACCAGCCGGTGGAGGTCCGTGGCGAGTTCCGCGTCGGTGACCCCACCGACGTGCCACCGGGCACGCCCGTGGATATCCCTATCGCCGTGAACTTCGGGCCCATCCCGTTGTCACCGTCGAGTCGGTACAGCTGGCGTGTCAGCGTCGACGGTGACTACCTGCCCGGCGGTACCGTGTCCTTCTCCACCCGACCAGCGAGGGAATCATGACCACCCACGACCGCCCCTTCGGCCGCTACCTCGAGGACTTCACCCCGGGGGACATTTTGAAGCACTGGCCCGGCAAGACCATCACCGAGGCCGACGACCACCTCTTTTGCATGATCACGATGAACCACCATCCGTTGCACACCAACGCGTGGTTCGCCGAGCACGAGAGCGTGCAGAAGCGCAACGTCGTGGTGGGCAACCTCGTTTACTCCCTGGTGCTCGGTATGAGTGTTCCCGACGTGTCGGGTGCGGCCATCGCCAACCTGGAGATCGAGTCGCTCCTGCACCGCCACCCGACCTTCCACGGCGACACCATCTACGCCGAAACGCGGGTGCTCGACGTCGCACCGTCGTCCTCCAAGCCCGACCGCGGCATCGTGACCGTTGAGACCAAGGGTTTCAACCAGGACGGTGTCGAGGTCTGCTACTTCCGGCGCAAGGTCATGGTCTGGAAGCGCGACTTCGCCCCGGCCCGACGCCGTCCTTACGGTGACAACGTCTGGGACTGATCTCGCGCCGCTTCGCCGGGCGCTGAAAAAAGCCTCTCCCGGCCTGGCCCGCGACCTGCCGTGGATTGACCATCCCGACCCCTGGGCCATCTTCGTCAGTGAAGTGATGCTCCAGCAGACCTCGGTCGGCCGGGTCGAAGAAAAGTGGCGGCTGTTCCTGCGCCTCTTTCCGACGCCCTCGGCCTTGGCGGCCGCGCCACTGGCCGAGGTGTTGCGGGCGTGGCAGGGCCTCGGTTATCCCCGTCGGGCGAAGAATCTGCGAGCCGCCGCCCAACAGATGGTGGAACGACACGATGGCCGGGTGCCGAGCACCGTGGATGAACTGCGCGAGCTACCCGGAGTGGGTGAGTACACCGCGGCGGCGGTGGCGAGCTTCGCCTTCGGCGTGCGCGTCGGTGTGCTCGATACCAACGTGGGACGGGTTCTGGCGAGGGCCGCCGCCAACCGTTCGCTCACCCGACCCGAAGCCCGCGAGATGGTGGCCCGACTCCTGCCTCGAGACGGCGTGGCCGCGTTCAACCAAACGTTGCTCGATCTGGGAGCCACTCGGTGCACGACGACGCCGCGTTGTGAGATGTGCCCGGTGTCGTCGGTGTGTCGCTGGCACCAGGAGGGAGGCCCCGATCCCGCACCCTCGAGTGCCGCGGTGTCCCGGCGCCAAGCCCCCTTCGCCGGATCGGATCGTCAACTACGCGGCCGGGTCATGGC
>CAWUMA010000207.1:0-1801 GCA_963923835.1 uncultured bacterium | reverse complement strand
GTTGAAGGCCTGCTCGCCGACCTGGGAGACGCAACCCATGATGACGTCGTCGACCAACGCCGGGTCGAGGTTGTTGCGCGAGGCGATGGCCTTGAGGACCTCGGACGCGAGGTCCACGGCGTGCCAGCCACGGAGCTTTCCGTTGCGCTTGCCACCGGGGGTACGAACTGCATCGACGATTACGGCCGTGACCATGGGAATCCTCCTGGGTTACTCACTGGTAATCGGTGAGCCTAGACGGGCGATGGGGGGTAGCGTTTCGGCCGTGACGACCCGTAAGAACATGGACCGCTGGTTGGGCGACGGGGGTATGGCCCTGGTGGGAGCCCTGGGCGGCTCCTTCGAGCGCTACGGAGTCGACGGTGAGGATCTGGGCTGGGCCGAGGGCACGGTCGTGCCGACCGCCCTGGCGAGCAACCCGCACGGCACGATGCAGGCGGGATCGCACGCGGTTTTCCTGGATGCGGCGATGAACTTCGCCATCAACTCGGCCCTGACGGGCCGCGACCGCACGAACGCCACCATCGAGATGACCACCGAACTGATGCGTGCGGCGATGATCGGCGAGTCCTACGTGATGCGCGGCGAGGTGGTGCGACTCACCCGCCAGATCGCCTACGCCGAGGCGACCATCACCTCGTCCGAGGGGAAACTGGTCTCGCGCGCCACGGGCACTTTCCTGGTGCACCGCGAGGAGAGCGCCTCTTAGATGTGATCGGCCGGGATCTGTCCCAGCCGTCCGGCCTGGTAGTCCTCGAAGGCCTGCACCAGTTCGGCCCGGGTGTTCATGACGAACGGACCGTAGGCGGCGACGGGTTCGCGGATGGGTTCGCCCCCGAGTACCAACACCTCGAAGTCGTCGGTGCGTGAATCCTGTCTCTCGTCGGCGCGCAACACGAGGTAGTCACCGTCGACGTGGACGGCCATCTGTCCGTCACCGAGTCGGGCTCCTTCTTCACCGGCCTGGCCGTGGCCGGCGAGGGCATAAGTCAGGGCGTTGTAGCCGCGTGGCCACGCCAGACGTACTTCGGCACCGGGCTTCAGTGAGACGTGGAGAATCGTGATGGGCGTGTGCGTGACGCCCGGACCCGGGTGCGTTCCCAGGGAACCGGCGATGACGCGCACAAGTGCGTCGGCGCTCGGCGTAGTGAGCAACGACACCGCGCCGGCTTCGATGTCCTGGTAACGCGGCGTGGTCATCTTCTTGGCGGCCGGGAGGTTGACCCAGAGCTGGATGCCGTGGAAGAGGCCACCCGAATCGATGAGGGCGTCCGGCGGGCGCTCGATGTGGAGGATGCCCGCGCCGGCCGTCATCCACTGCGTGGCGCCGTTTTGGATGACGCCACCACCACCAATGGAGTCCTGGTGGAGGAACGTGCCCTCGATCATGTAGGTGACCGTCTCGAAACCCCGGTGCGGATGCCACGGGGTGCCCTTGGGCTCACCTGGGCCGTAATCGATTTCGCCCATCTGGTCCATGTGGATGAAGGGATCGAGGTCGGCGAGATCGATGCCCGCGAAGGCACGGCGAACGGGGAAGCCCTCACCTTCGAGCCCGCGCGGTGCGGTGGTGACGACCTTCACGCGCCGCGCCCGGTCTTCGAGTCCGGGCAAAGGAATGATGGCGAGGGTGTCGAGGTTCTCGATGGTGACGGCGGGCATGACGCCAGCGTAGGAGTCGGAAGGTGGGTTCTTACGTCGAGGGTAGGAACCGCGACAGGTCGACCGCGATGAACAACGCCGTGGCTTCGGCGACCAACGTCTCACCGTCGTGAATCTCGGCGTGGATGTGGAACTTGCG
>CAWUMA010000206.1:0-1814 GCA_963923835.1 uncultured bacterium | reverse complement strand
CCCTCCGCGGTGCAGGGCGAAGCGGCTCCCGCCGAACTGATCGCCGCACTGAAGGATCTGGCGGCCACCGACGTGGACATCATCTGCCTGGTCCGTGGGGGCGGATCAAAGGGCGACCTCGCGTGTTTCGATGACGAGGGACTCGCGCGCGCGATTGCCGCCTGCCCTAAGCCCGTGTGGACGGGAATTGGACACACCAATGACGAATCGATTGCCGACCTGGTGGCCCACACCCGGGCGATCACGCCGACCAAGCTCGGTGAGACCATCGTGTCGGTCGTGGCGGCCTGGCGTGACGCGCACGTCTTAGGTCCGGCCCGCTCCCTCGCGGTGTGGCGCGACGCCATTATGGAAGAGGCCGCGCAGTTACTCGTCGAGGGTCGTCGCACGGTCGTCCTCGCCCTGCGCGACCGCCTGAAGAGCGAATCGCGTCACCTGGGGGCGTTACGCCGTCAATTGACACTCCACGCCCAGCACATTCTGTCGAGCGCCGGTCAGGAGCTCGACAGCGCGCGCTCGTTGCTGGCGGCCTACGACCCGGCTCGCCGTCTGGCCCAGGGTTGGGCCATCATCACCAATGCCGCGGGCGAGGTTGTTCGCTCGACGGATGACGTGCGGGTGGGCGAGGGATTGAGCGTGCGCGTGTCGGACGGATCGATGGACGTATCGGTAACGGAGAAAAGGAAAGAATCATGAGCACAGTGGGTGACTGGAACGAAGCCACCGCGGAACTCGAGACGATCGTGCAGTCCTTCGATGACGGTGAGGTGTCGGTGGACGACCTGTTTGCTCGCCTCAACCGCGCGACGGAGATCATCGAGGCACTCGAGGGCCGCCTCACCGAGACCAAGGCCAAGGTGGAGGAGTTGTCGCCGCGACTGAACAAGATCGCGGACGGCGAATGAGCGACCGCTTCTATTTCCGTCAGCTCTTGGGCGGACGTGACTTCGCGGTGGGCGACCAGATGGCCCGTCAAATGCTCAACTTCGCCTACGCCATCGGTGACCGTGAGACGGGCGAGGCCCTGTTGGTCGACCCGGCATACCGACCACTCGAACTCTGTGATGTCGTGGCCGCCGATGGTCTGGAAGTGGTGGGCGTCGTGGGTACCCACTATCACTTCGATCACGTGGGCGGATCTTTCCGTGGCCAGGTGGAAGTCGACGGCATCGCCGAGTTGCTCGAGACCCGCGACGTGCCGGTTCACCTCCAGGCCGAGGAAGTGCCGTGGGTTCAGCGCACCACGGGTGTCTCTGACGCCCTGGTGGGCCACGCCAGTGGTGACGTGGTGATGGTCGGGGAGATTCCCGTGACCCTGATCGCCACACCGGGACACACCCCGGGTAGCCAGTGCCTGCTGGTCGAGGGCAATCTGCTCAGTGGTGACACTTTGTTCCTCGAGGGCTGTGGCCGCACCGACCTGCCGGGGTCCGACCCGGCCGAGATGTACACCACCTTGACCCAACGGCTCGCTCCGGTGCCCGACGAGACGCGTCTCTACCCCGGTCACCTCTACGCCCCCGAACCCAGTGCCTGGCTCGGCGACGTGCGTAAGGAGAACTACGTCTTTACGCCGACCTCTGCCGAGCAGTGGTTGGCCATGTTCGGCCGATGACTCTCTCGCGCGACGATCACGTCATCGTCGTCGGTGGCGGTCTGGCCGGTTGGCGCTTCTGTGAGTTCGCCCGCCGGGCGGGATTCGAGGGGCGCCTGAGCGTCGTCAGCGACGAAACCCACCCCCCGTACGACCGCCCACCGCTGTCCAAGCAGGTGCTCACCGGAAAGTGGCCCTCCGATCAGACGACCCTGGCCAC
>CAWUMA010000205.1:0-1820 GCA_963923835.1 uncultured bacterium | reverse complement strand
GACCGGCACCGTTGTGTCGTCGTGTTGCACGAGCCCGAGTGCGATGGCCGTCGTCCCCATTCCCCGGCGCTCGGGGTTCTCGTGGGCGTCGGCGAGCACCTGGCGATTCGCTTCGGCGAACGCCTTCTCCAAACCATCCAGAGTGGGGTCCTCGGTGAAGAGTGCGGAAATCGTGTCGGCCGTCATTTGGGACGCGACTTCTCCCGCGGCGTGGCCGCCCATGCCGTCGGCCACCACCACCAATGAATCTCCGGATTTCACCGTGTCTTCATTGATCTGGCGGACACTGCCCACGTTGGTGGCGACCGCCACGCGCCAGCGACTCAACGAACCACCTCGAAGAGAACCCCGCCCACCTGAATGACGTCACCACGTTCAAGGAGCATGCGGCCTTTCACCAACTCCTGGTTGACGTAGGTGCCGTTCGTGGACTGGAGATCCTCAATTTCGAGTTCCCCGCCGTCGGTCACGAAACGTGCGTGGCGAGACGACAGGTAATTGTCAGCGAGACGAAGGTCGCAGTCAGCACCACGGCCGACCACGATCGCGCCCTCCACGTCGATGCGCTCGCCGGCCCGCTCCACCGGCTCGATGAATTCGAGCGCAAGCCCCGAAGTTCGCCGCCCCCGCCGACTGGTCTCGGCGTCGGCGGGTCGAGACTGAACGGCGGCGAATCGAATGATGCGCAGGAAAAACAACACGGCGACCACCATCACCAGAACCTGGAGGGGGCGAATAACCGCGGCGTAACTGGTGGCGGCCCACATCACGATCAGGCCAACTCGACGCGGGCGTGCATGGTGGCAATGACCACGTCATCACGAGGGGACAACGAGACGGCCTCGATACGATGGCCATTCACGAAAGTGCCGTTGGTCGAACCCAGGTCACGAACAGCCACACCTTCGCTCGTCCGCCAGAATTCCGCGTGACGCCGTGACACGTTGTGATCGTTGATCACGATGTCCACGTCGGGACTGCGGCCCACCACCAACGGGCGTGACCCCAGTGCGAAAGACCGTCCGTCGCTCAGGATGACACGGGGCTGGCTGTCGCCTCCGGCAAACTCCGTGACCACTTCCACGTCACCGGCCTTCAGTTCGTCGTCGAGGAACACCTCCACAGAGACCGGACCAACGAACACGTACCCCTCGTCGACGGCGTGTTGGCGCACGGCTTCTTCCAGCTCGCCAATCAGGGCCTTCTGAAAACCCTCGAATCGGCGGGCGTCGGCCGCGCTCAACCAGATCCGCACGGCGTTGGCCGAGACCGGGCCACGGGCTGCCATCTTGCGGGTGAGGTCGATTTCTCTCAGCACCTTGGTCGCAATATCGATGGGCTGAAGGGCGTCGCGGAAAGGGCGAGACAGAGTCCGGTTAAACAGACGCTCCAGGCGGTTTTCCACGTCTTTGAGAACCATGACAGATTCAACTGTACCGGCGCATTCGCCTCAACCGTGGGCGATGAAACGGTGCCAGAATCGGCATTGTGCCCATTGTGAACACTCCCCGCGGTATTGACCTCTACTACGAGACATTCGGTGATTCGCGCAACCCGGCCATCATTCTGATTGCCGGCCTCGGCTCCCAATCGATTAGCTGGGCTGAAGGATTCTGTCGTCGACTCGCCGACGGAGGTCGCTTTGTCATTCGCTTTGATAACCGCGACAGCGGGCTCTCGTCGATTCTCGATGACGCCCCGTTCGATCAGGACGCGCTGCGAGCCGCGTTCATGGCCGGGGACATGGATCAAGTGCGAGCATTGGCGCCCTACACCGTGGCCGACATGGCCGGCGATGTGGCCCACCTCCTCGACGGCCT
>CAWUMA010000204.1:0-1822 GCA_963923835.1 uncultured bacterium | reverse complement strand
GCGGGTGTCGCTCGCACCTGCCCGGTACTCGACGAGGTTCGTGACGCCCTCGATGACGACCTGAACGCCCCGGCGGCGGTGGCGGCCATCGACGACGCGGCCCAGGCGGGCTTCTCTGTCACCTCGGCGGCGGCCCTGCTCGGCATTACGCTGTAGAAGCGGAAAGGGTGACATGTCGGATCTAGTGATCACGCTCCCCGACGGCTCGCAGCGCACGCTGCCCGAGGGGGCCTCGTCTTTGGACCTTGCGTCGACGATCGGCTCACGACTTGCCAAAGATGCTCTCGCGGCCGAAGTGAACGGTCAGCTGACCGACCTCACCGCACCGCTTCCCCAGGGGGCCACGGTGGCGATTGTCACCCCCGCCAGCGAGAACGGTCGCGATGTCCTGCGCCATTCAACGGCTCACGTGATGGCTCAGGCGGTCACCCGGCTGTGGCCCGGTGCCCACTACGCGATTGGGCCGGCCATCCGTGACGGCTTCTACTACGACTTCGAACTTCCCGGCGGCGCCCATTTCTCGGACGACGATTTGCCGCGCATCGAAGCGGAGATGCGGGCGATCATCGCCGAGAACCAGCCATTTGTCCGTGCCGAATACTCCTTTGACGAAGGTCGCAAACTGTTCGCCGACCAGCCCTTCAAAGTCGAAATCATTGATGGTGTCGCCACCGGCGGAACGGAAGAAGATCTGAATGAGGTGGGTTCGGCGCAGATCGTGTCGACCTATCGCAACTGCGAGACCTTCACCGACTTGTGCCGTGGGCCGCACGTCCCGTCGACGGCTCGGTTGGGCCATTTCAAATTGATGAGGGTCGCCGGCGCCTATTGGCGCGGTGACGAGAAGCGGCCGCAGCTCCAGCGCATCTACGGCACGGCGTGGGAATCGGAAAAGGCCCTGCAGGATCACCTGACCATGCTGGAAGAAGCCGAAAAGCGCGATCACCGAGTGCTGGGTGCCCAGTTGGACCTGTTCTCGTTTCCCACGGAAATCGGACCCGGCCTCGCGGTCTTCCACCCCAAGGGCGGCATTATCCGCCGCACGATGGAGGAGTACTCGCGCCAGCGCCACGAGGCGTCGGGCTACGAATTCGTGTACTCGCCACACATCACCAAGTCGAATCTGTTCGAAACCTCGGGCCACCTTGATTGGTACGCCGACGGCATGTATCCGCCGATGGAGCTCGACGAGGGGGCGCAGTACTACCTGAAGCCCATGAACTGCCCGTTCCACGTGCTGATCTTCAAAGCTCGTCAGCGCAGTTACCGCGAGTTGCCCCTTCGTTTCTTTGAGTTCGGGTCGGTGTACCGCTACGAAAAGTCGGGCGTGGTTCACGGATTGACGCGAGTGCGCGGCATGACCCAGGACGACGCCCACATCTTTTGCACCCGCGACCAGATGGCCGGGGAATTGACCACTCTGTTGAATTTCGTGCTCGACCTTCTACGTGATTTCGGACTGAATGACTTCTACCTCGAGCTCTCCACCCGTCCCGAGCACAAGTCAGTGGGTTCGGACGCGGAGTGGGAAGAAGCGGAGGCCACGCTCGCGTCCGTCGCCCGAGCCGCGGGTTTGGAGCTGGTCATGGACCCAGGCGGCGGCGCGTTCTACGGCCCGAAGATTTCGGTGCAGGCGCGTGACGCCATCGGCCGCACCCACCAGATGTCGACGATTCAACTCGACTTCCAGTTGCCCCAGCGGTTCGACGCGTCCTTTATTGGTTCGGACAACGCGAGAAACCGGCCAATCATGATTCACCGGGCGCTCTTCGGCTCGGTGGAGCGTTTCATGGCGATTCTGCTCGAACACTACGCCGGCGCC
>CAWUMA010000203.1:0-1859 GCA_963923835.1 uncultured bacterium | reverse complement strand
TTCGTTCTCCTCGGCGCTGGCGTCCGGGTCGTACGCGAGAAGAGCGGCGAAGCCCTCGACGATGGACTTGGTCGCCACCACGGTGACGGTCTGGTCCACCAGGGCGTCGACCTGCTTGGCGACGGCCACGATGTTCTTGTTGTTGGGCAGTAATACGACTTGGTCCGAACCCGTGGCGCGCACGGCTTCGACGAGGTCGGCCGTCGAGGGGTTCATCGACTGACCACCGGTTACCGAACGGCGCACGCCAAGCGAGCGGAAGATGCGACCGATTCCGTCGCCCACGACGACCGCGACCACCGAGGTGGTCGGGGCGGGGCCTTCGGGCTCCTCCGACTCCTCGGCGCCTTCACGCACCCAGCGCTCTTCGACGACCTGCTCGCTGAGGTCGGTCACGCGGATGTCTTTAGGACGACCGGCATCAAGGGCCGCCTCAATGGAGGCACCGATGTCGTCGGTGTGAATGTGGCAGTTGTAGAGGCCGTCGCCTCCCACGATGACGATGGAGTCACCGATGCCCTTCCACACTTCGCGGAAGGCCGCCATCTTGGAGTCGTCGGCCTCGAGTAGGTACATGACCTCGTAGCGCAGGTCGCTGATGTCGTGCTCGCCCGCCGGTTCTTCGGAGAGGTGCACGTCGATCGTCTCGACGTCGGGCGCGACGGGGAGTTCGTCTCCGCCGACCACGTGACACAACGCGTGGAAGAAAAGAGTCAGTCCCGTGCCACCCGAGTCCACCACCCCGGCTTTCTTCAAAACAGGTAGCTGCTCCGGCGTGAAGGCGAGAGCCCGCTCGGCCCCGTCGCGAGCTCCGCGGGCCACTTCAATCATCGAACTATCGACCGCGTCAGCCCCTTCGGCGGCGCCACGGGCCACCGACAGGATCGTCCCCTCGATCGGTCGGGCCACGGCCTGGCGGGCCGACTCGTCGGCTTCGTGCAGAGCACGAACCAGGGTCTCCACATCAATCTCACCCTCGTCAGGGAAAGCACCCACGAGTCCGCGCAGCAGCTGCGACAAAATCACGCCGGAGTTTCCACGAGCTCCCATCAACGAGCCGTGGGCGATGGCCTTCTTCAGGGCGGCGAGTGGGGCGTCGGCAGGCAGGGCATCCACTTCGGCCGCAACCGAGGCGAGGGTGAGCGCCATGTTTGTCCCGGTGTCACCGTCGGGAACCGGGTAGACATTCAGGCGGTTCACGACCTCCCGGTGGGCATCCAGCAGGGCCCGGAAGGTTCCCACGGTGGACCGGAGGTCCCCAGCGGACAGCGTCTCGGAACCCGTCATCGAGAGCGATGCTACAATGCTCATTCGGTTCTTTCGCCCGCCGCTCCGGCGCCCGGGCTTGACGAGGAGAGTTTTTATGGCATCGGTCTGCGAGCTGTGCGGCAAGAAGCCGAGTTTCGGCATGAACGTGTCCCACTCCCACCGTCGCACCAAGCGCCGTTGGAACCCGAACATCCAGCGCGTGCGCGCCCTGGTGGGTGGCACCCCCACCCGCTTGAACGTGTGCACCGGCTGCCTGCGCTCGGGCAAGGTCACCAAGCCCGTCCGCCGCTCGGTCCAGGCCTAACCCCACCGGCCTAGAGCCGGTGTTGAAACCCCGCCACTTCGAAGGACTGCCTTCGCCACGTCCGCTCGGCGGGATCTGCGCTCACCTTGCCAATCGCAATCGGCAGGGATAGCCCCTTTGCGGCGAAGGCCCTGAGAAGTTCGTCTGGGGCATCGGTGGCGATGAGGAGTTCGTAGTCCTCTCCCCCACTGATGGCTTCGGCTTCTTCGGCGCCCTCAGCCACGGGTACGTGATCAAGCACGAATCCCACGTGCGAGGCATCGGCCAACCGGTGCAAGTCGATACC
>CAWUMA010000202.1:0-1865 GCA_963923835.1 uncultured bacterium | reverse complement strand
GGTGAGGCCGACACCTACTGCGTGAACCCGACCTGTCCGGCCCAGCTGCTCCAGTCAGTCGTTCACTTCGCCTCACGTGGTGCTCTCGACATCGAGGGGCTCGGCGAGCAGCGCGTCGCACAGTTGATCGAAGCCGGTTTGGTGCGTGACGTGGCTGACCTCTACGACCTCAGCGTCGAGGCCATCGCCGCCCTCGAGGGCCTCGGTGAACTCTCGGCCACCTCGCTGACGGGCAACATCGCGGCCTCGAAGAGTCAGCCCCTCTCGCGGCTGTTGGTCGGACTCGGTATCCGCCACGTTGGCCCGGTTGCCGCGCGCTCCTTGGCGACGACGTTTGCTTCGTGGGACGGACTCGCCGACGCTTCACTCGAGGAGTTGTCGGCCGCGCCGGGTATCGGGCCGGTGATCGCCGAATCCCTCTTCGTCTACGCCCGCGAGCCCGACACCATCGCGCGCATGGCCCGTATGGCCGCCGCCGGAGTCGAACTGCGCGAACCCGATCAGTCGGCCGGGGTCGCCCCCACCCTCGCGGGCAAGGTCGTGGTGGTGACCGGCGCGGTGCCCGGCTTCTCTCGCGACGAGGCCGAAGCGGCCATCGTGGCGCGCGGGGGCACCTCCCCGGGTTCGGTGTCGAAGAAGACGACCTGCGTGGTGGTCGGTGAGGCCCCGGGCGCGTCGAAGCTCACCAAGGCCGCCGAACTGGGCGTGCCCCTCGTGCCCGCCGAGCAATTCGAGCGCCTACTGGCGACCGGGGAGTGGGACTAAGGCCCTCACTAGAGTGTCGGGCGTGGCGACCACTTTTTCGATTGGCACCGTTCTGGTCGACCGGTACCGGCTCGACGAGGTGCTCGGCACCGGCCGGACCGTCGAGGTGTACCGGGCCGAAGACCTTTCTTTGGGGCGCGAAGTGGCCATCAAGGTCCTGCGCCCCGAACTCAACGCCCTCGAGGACGTCCGCCGGGCCTTCCGGGCCCAGGTGGTGCGCGCGGCCTCGCTCAGCCACCCCCACGTGGCCCGCGTCTACGACGGCGGCATCGAGAGCCACGTCTTGTTCATGGTCACCGAACTCCTGACCGGGGGCAGCGTCGAGGACATCGTGGCCGACGGCACGACACTGAGTGTCGAGGACGCGGCCAGTCTGGGTCGGGACGTCGCCGAAGCGCTGTCGTATCTGCACGACCAGGGGATCGTCCACGGGGGTCTGACGCCCTCGAAACTGCTCTTCGACGACGAGGGTCACGTGCGCGTGTCCGACGTGGCTTTGGCCGGTCTCGGCGAGGCCTACCGCGAACAGTTCTCCCTGCGTGACGCGCGTTACCTCAGCCCCGAGCAGGCCCGTGGCGAAGGTCCCGTGTCGCGCAGCGACGTCTACAGCCTCGGTCTGATCATTTTCGAACTGGTCACCGGTGACGTCGCCTTCGACGGGTCGACCCCCGAAGAGGTCCTGCGCGCGCGCCTGGGTGCGTCGTTGCCGGTGCGCAGCGAACTGGGCACGCTCGACATGGTGCTGGCCCAGGCCACCACCGCCGACGTCGAGTACCGGCTGGAGGCCTCCCAGTTCGCCACGCGGCTTGGTGCGGTCACGCCCGACGCCCTGCCCTTCACGTGGTCGGGTATCCCGTCGCCGACGATTCTCGGTGGCTTCACTCCCTCCGAGCCCCGTAACACCATCGGGTTCTCCGCGCCCTCACCCGACGACGTGGTGCGCGCGCCGCGTCCCACCGGCGCCCAGAAGCCCGTGCGCGCCGACGTGCCGGGTCGCACGCCACGGGCGACCGAGATGAGCGACTTCAACCTCGAGCGCAGCGGGCGGCGCCGTCTGTGGTTCCTCGTCGCCTCGATCGCCCTCGTGGTCGCCGGCGCGG
>CAWUMA010000201.1:0-1872 GCA_963923835.1 uncultured bacterium | reverse complement strand
AGCATGCGACGCTCGTCGAGGGGCGTTTCATCGAGATCCCCGTCACCCCCCGCCACGTAGTGCAGTCCGGCGGGCACCGAACCCGCGCGGCGTAGTCCCCGGTCGGAGAGCTCCACCTGGTCGCCGTCCTCACAGATCAACACGGACTCTTCCTCGATGCCCATGGACACCGCCAACTTGGCGTGGTGCACGAGGTGCCGATACTCGCCGTGGATCGGCACGAACGTGCGCGGCCGGATCAACTGGTGGAAGGTCCGTAGTTCCCCCTGGCGGCCGTGGCCCGACGCGTGCACCCGCTCATGCTGCGAGTGAATCACCTCGGCACCAATGCGATGCAGGTCGTCGATGACGCGACCCACGGACCACTCATTACCGGGAATGGGGTGCGAACTCAGAATCACCGTGTCCGACGAGGTGACGCTGAGGTCGCGACTGTCACCGCGGGACAGCCGCGCGAGCGCCGACAGGGGCTCGCCCTGGCTACCCGTGCAGATGACCACGACCTCGCCGGGTTGATACCGCGACAGGTTGGCCGGGTCCACAAAGTCGGCCGCGTCCACATGCAGAAGGTGCAACGAACGGGCCAGCTTGACGTTCGCTTCCATGGACCGGCCCACGAGGGCCACCTTCCGACCCTGCTCCACCGCGATATCAATGATCTGCTGAATGCGATGAATGTGGCTGGCGAAACAGGCCACGAGAATCCGTCGGTCGGGGCGTTCGAGAAAGAGGCGTCGCAGAGTCACGCCGACCGACTTCTCCGACTCCGTGAATCCGGGCTCTTCGGCGTTGGTCGATTCGCACAGCAACAGCGACACACCCTCATCACCGAGAGCGGCCAAACGCGCGACGTCGGTTCGGCGCCCGTCCACCGGGGTCAGGTCGAGTTTGAAGTCCCCCGAGTGCACCACCAACCCGGCCTTGGTTCGAATCGCCAACGCGTGGGCGTGGGGCACGGAATGAGTGACCGGAACGAACTCGAATTCGAAGGGCCCGATGCGGCGACGCTCACCGTCGGCCACTTCGATGTACTCAACCTGGCCGATCCCCTTCGCTTCACGCAACCGGTGACGGGCGAAACCCAGGGTGAGGGCCGCGCCGTACACGGGCACGGGCACGTCACGCAGTAAGTAGGACAGAGCTCCGGTGTGGTCCTCGTGGCCGTGGGTCAGCACGATGCCGTCCACGCGGTCGCGACGATCGATCAGCCACCGAAAATCCGGCAGGATGAGGTCCACGCCGTACATGGAGGGCTCGGGGAACATCAGGCCCGCGTCGACCACGACGATGCGGCCGTCTTGCTCGAGGGCGAGGCAGTTTCGACCGATCTCGCCGAGTCCGCCGAGGAAGGTGATGCGAACGGGACTACTCACGCGAGGCGGTCAATTCGGCCACAATCTGAGCCGCCCGTTCGTCGAGAACGTCGTCGCTCGGCGCGTGGGGCAGTCGGCACTGGCCCACCGCGAGTCCGAGGTGACGCAACACGGCCTTGCTCGGCATCGGATTGGGGTACTCCTCGGTTCCTTCGAAAGCGCACGAGGGCGCCAGGCGGGCATTTAGCGCCTGCGCGGCGTCGTGGTTCCCCGCTTCGAAAGCCTCGATCATGGCTCGGAATTCGCGGGCGGCCCAGTGACCGGCCACCGAGACGACGCCCACGCCACCGATCGCGAGGAAGTCGAGCGTGAGCGAATCGTCACCGCTGTAGAGGTCGAATCCGGTGCCGAGTTCGGCCTTCACCGAGGCGGCGCCGGCCAAATCGGCGGAGGCGTCTTTCAGCGCGACCACGTTGGCGTGCCGACGAGCGAGCCCCATCGTCGTGGCTCCGGCGATTTTGCGACCCGTGCGCGAGGGAATGTCGTAGAGCATCACGGG
>CAWUMA010000200.1:0-1875 GCA_963923835.1 uncultured bacterium | reverse complement strand
CCGGCTCGGCATGGACGCGGCCTTCGCTGAGCGTCACCTGAACGAGGGCTTCTCGGGTGGCGAGCGCAAGCGCAATGAAGTGCTCCAGATGGCCCTGCTCGAGCCGGTGATCGCCCTGCTCGACGAGACCGACTCCGGACTCGACATCGACGCACTGCGCGTCGTGGCCCGCGGCGTGCGCACCGTCCGCGAGCGCCGTCCCGAGATGGGCGCCCTCGTGGTGACCCACTACGTCAAGTTGCTCGACGAACTCCAACCCGACCACGTGCATGTCCTCGTCGACGGCCGGGTCGTCGAAACCGGCACGATGTCCCTGGCCGAACAGATTGAGCGCGAAGGTTACGACTCCTTCCGCGCCGCCCGGGCGTGACCAGTTTCAACCCGGCGCTGGTGCGCCGCGACGTTCCCGAGTTCAGCCGCCTGGTCAACGGTCAGCGCCTCGTCTACCTCGACAGCGCCGCGACGAGCCTGCCACCGAACGCCGTCATCGACGCGATGTCCCGGTACTACCAACTGCGCCACGCCAACGTCCACCGTTCGGTGTTCCAGACCGCGGCCGAGGCGACCGCCGCCTACGAAGCGGCCCGCGCGGCCGTGGCCGAGTTCATCAACGCACCCGGCGGGGCCGGTGAGGTGGTCTTCACCAAGAACACCACCGAATCGTTCAACCTGCTGGCCAAGTCCTGGGGCGCGGCCCACCTCAAGGCCGGCGACGTCGTGGTGCTCACCGAAATGGAGCACCACGCGAACCTGGTCCCCTGGTTCCAGTTGCGCGACACCCTCGGCATCGAACTGCGGTTCCTCGGCGTGACCGACGACTACCGACTCGACCTGTCGAATCTCGACGACGCCCTTCGCGGGGCCCGCCTGTTGTCGGTCACCGGCATGTCCAACGTGCTCGGCACCATCAACCCGATCGAGGAACTCGCTCGACGCGCCCATACCGCCGGGGCTCTCATCGCGGTCGACGGTGCCCAATCGGTCGCCCACACCCCGACTGACGTCACCGCCCTCGACGTGGACTTTCTGGCCTTCTCGGGTCACAAGACGATGGGGCCCACCGGAATCGGAGTGTTCTGGGCCCGCCGGGAGATTCTGGAATCGATGCCGCCGTTCCTCGGCGGAGGCGGCATGATCGCCGACGTGTCGACATCGGGCTTCACCTACACCGAGCCACCGGCGCGGTTCGAAGCCGGCACGCCGCCGATTGCCGAAGCGGTGGGCCTGCACGCAGCCCTCACCTATTTGACGGGGCTGGGCATGGAGAACATCGAGGCCCACGAGCGGGGTCTCACCTCGATGGCCCTCGAGACCCTGACCGCCCGGTACGGCAGCACGGTCCGCGTGATCGGTCCAGGCACGGTCATCAACCGGGGATCAGTCATCAGCCTCGACGTGGAGAACGTCCACCCCCACGACCTCGGTCAGTTCCTCGACGAGTTCGGTGTGTGTGTGCGACCTGGCCACCACTGCGCCAAGCCCCTCATGAAGCGCTTCGGCCTGATGGCGACCGCGCGGGTCTCGTTCGGCCCCTATTCGCTGGCCTCGGACCTTGACGCCCTGTGCGCGGGCCTCGACAAGGCCCTGACCACTTTCGGAGTGCGATGAGCAACCTCGACGACCTCTACCGCGAGATCATCCTCGACCACTACCGCACGCCGCGAAACCGGGGCGAGCTGGCCCCACCGGCGGTGAAAGCCGAGGGTTTCAATCCGCTGTGCGGTGACGAAATCACCGTGTACCTCGACGTCACCGACGGCGTCATCTCCGACATCAAGCTGACGGGCCACGGCTGCTCCATCTCGCAGGCCTCGTCGTCACTCATGAGTGCGGCCGTCAAGGGCAAGGCGCTCGAGGACGTGCGGCGCACTATTG
>CAWUMA010000199.1:0-1879 GCA_963923835.1 uncultured bacterium | reverse complement strand
GTGTCGGCCTCGCAGAGCATGTCGTAGACGGCCGGGTCCTGGGGCAGGGCCCCGAGGTCGAGCGTGACGTCGTAGAAGGCCGACACCTCATCAACGGCGCGGTGCAGAGCCTCGAGCATCCCCAGACCCAGCAGGTCGAACTTCACCAGACCAATCGCCGCGCAGTCGTCCTTGTCCCACTGCAGGACGGTGCGCCCAGGCGTGCGAGCCCACTCCACGGGGCAGACCTCGAGAATCGGTCGGTCACAAATCACCATGCCGGCCGAGTGCAGGCCTAGGTGGCGGGGCCGGTCCAACAGTTCGGAGGCCAACGTGGGCACCAGCGGTGGCACGTCCTCGGGCGCGGTCCAGGTGGCCCGGTCGATTCGGTCACGCAGACCGGCCGCCTCCTCTTCGGGGTACCCGAAGGCCCGAGCGACGTCACGCACCGCGCTGCGCGAGCGGTAGGTGATGACGGCCCCGACCTGGGCCGCGTGGTGACGGCCGTAGCGCTCGAAGACGTACTGCAGGACCTCCTCACGGCGGCCCGACTCGATGTCGACGTCGATGTCCGGGGGCCCGTCGCGCGACGGAGAGAGGAAGCGTTCGAAGAAGAGTTTCAGTGACACCGCGTCGGCGTTGGTGATACCCAGCGAGTAACACACCGCCGAGTTGGCCGCCGATCCGCGACCCTGGCAGTAAATGTTCTGACGGCGACAGAACTCGGTGATGTCCCAGACCGTGAGGAAGTAGCCGGCGAAGCCCAGCCCGCCGATTACCGCCATCTCGTGATCAATCTGGCGCCACGCGCCGGGCACCCGCTCGGCGTCGCGTGGGCCGTAGCGCCGCGTCGCCCCCTCTTCCACCAGGCGCACGAGGTAGGCCTGTTCATCAAGGCCCTCGGGTGTGGCGAAGCGCGGTAGCCGTGGCGCCACGAGATGCAGGTCGAAGGCCAGGGCGGCGGCCAGTTCCCCAGCCGCGTCGACCACCCCGGGCCAGCGCGCGAAGCGGCGACGTTGCTCGGCGTCCCCACGCAGGTGGGCCAGCGGTGAGGCCTCGAACCACCCGTCCATCTCGTCGAGAGTCCGTCGAGCCCGCGTGGCGGCCAGCACCTGGGCGCGCGGAAAGTCCCGGGGCGTGGCGTAGTGAACGTTGTTGGTCGCCACCAGTCCCACCCCGGCGCGCACCGCCAGATCGGCCAACACGTCGTTGCGCGCCACGTCATCGATGGCTCCGTGGTCCCAGAGCTCGACGACGACCCGGTCGCGGCCAAAGTCGGCCACGAGTTCGTCAAGAGCCCGTCGTGCGGCGGCCGGCCCGTCGCGCAGCAACGCCTGGTTGAGGGACCCCTTGCGGCACCCGGTGAGCACCCGCCACGACGAGGCCGCTTCCACCACCTCGGCCCGGGTGAGACGGGGCGTCCCCTTCTCGCCACGCGCGAGGTGGGCCTCGCCGAGCAGACGTGACAGGGCGACGTATCCGTCGGGTCCTTCGGCGAGCACCACGAGGTGTTCGCCCGTCGGGTCGGGCACTCCGGTGCGGTCGTCGGTCGCTCCCAGGGTCAGTTCGGCACCGATCACCGTGGGTAGCCCCAGGGCGCGAGCCGCTTCGGCAAAACGCACCACGCCGTAGAGGCCGGCGTGATCGGTGAGCGCGAGTCCCGACAGTTCGAGGCGCACCGCTTCGGCGACGAGCTCCTCGGGGTCGCTCGCTCCGTCGAGGAAACTGAATCCCGAGTGGGCGTGGAGTTCGGCATACCGGGCCATCAGTCGTAGACCCCGGTGAGCCACCACCGACCCGACTCCACCGCGAGCAACAACGCCGCCCCCGACGTGACAATGACCTGCACGTGGGCTCGTCGACGCGGTTGGGACCACCAGCGCTCCACCGTGGGCCACGG
>CAWUMA010000198.1:0-1885 GCA_963923835.1 uncultured bacterium | reverse complement strand
CGCAGGGTTCTGCCGGTCAATCCTGATCTCGGCGAATCACGAACCAGTTGAAGGATTGCACCACCCCCGACGGGGTGATGTGGTCTTCAGTCTCGTGATGCACCAGTGGCCCCACGGCGGCGAACGTGTCATTCACGTCATCGGGGCGCCACCGACGCACCGGTAACCCCGAGCACATCTCCGGCCCGTCCGGAGCAAACGTGCCGAGGATGAATGATCCGCCGGGTGTGAGTGCGTGGCGAACGAGAGACACGTAGCGAGCAACGTCGTGGTCATCGGTCAGGAAATGGAAGGTGGCCCGGTCGTGCCACGTGTCGAAGTGGCGTTCGGGTTCCCACGTTCTGATGTCGGCTTCGATCAACGTGACGGGTACGTCGCCCACCGCGTCACGGGCAATCTCCAGAGCGGGACGGGCGATGTCCAAAATGGCCACATCTGTCCATCCTGCGGCCACGGCGTCGGCCGCCAAAGTGGAGGCGCCGGCCCCCACGTCGAGCAGCGAGTGTCGACTGGGTGCGAACTCCAGCAGTAACCGAAACGAGGTCTGGAGGTGGGGGGTCCACCAACTCAGGGTGGTGTGATCGTTGTCGGTGTAGCGGGCCGTCCAGTGCTGAGAAAGGTCGCTCACGCGGCCACCTTACGCCTCAAGGGCTGAGTTTTTCTTGGGTCCACTGGTAGGGTTGAACGGTGCCGGGCGGCCATTTCGCCCCTCTATCTAGGAGTTGACGATGAAGGTTCTGGTTCTCGGCGGAGACGGATTCTGCGGCTGGCCCACGTCGTTGCACCTGTCGGACATTGGCCACGACGTGACCATTGTGGACAACCTCAGCCGCCGGGAAATCGACCTCGAGCTCGAAGTCGACTCGCTGACCCCCATTCGGCCCATCGGCGAGCGGGTCCGCGTGTGGAAGGAACTCACCGGTAAGACGATTTCCTTCGTCCACCTCGATCTGGCCGAGGAATACGACCGCTTCGAGCGCCTGATCCTCGACGTGCGCCCCGACGCCATCGTGCACTTCGGTGAGCAGCGCGCGGCCCCCTATTCCATGCGTTCGACGATCGCCAAGCGCTACACGGTGGACAACAACGTGCGCGGCACGCACAACGTGCTCGCGGCCATTGTCGCCTCGGGCATGGACATCGCCCTCGTGCACCTGGGCACCATGGGTGTCTACGGCTACGGCTGGTCCGGTTCGGCGCCGATCCCCGAGGGCTACCTGACCGTCAAGGTCCCCACGCCCGACGGCGACCTGGAGCGTGAGATTCTCCACCCCGCCAACCCGGGTTCGGTGTACCACCTCACCAAGACGCTCGACCAGTTGCTCTTCGCCTTCTACGCCAAGAACGACGACCTGCGTATCACGGACCTTCACCAGGGAATCGTGTGGGGCACCCAGACGCCCCAGACCGCTCTGGACGAGCGTCTCATCAACCGCTTCGACTACGACGGTGACTACGGAACCGTTCTCAACCGCTTCTTGATGCAGGCCGCCATCGGCCACCCGCTCACGGTGCACGGCACCGGTGGTCAGACCCGCGCCTTCATTCACATCCGCGACACGGTGCGTTGCATCCAGATCGCCCTGGAGAACCCGCCCGCCGCGGGCGAGCAGGTGAAGGTCTTCAACCAGGTGACCGAGACTCACCGGGTGATCGAGCTGGCCGAGATGATTTCGGCCATGACCGGCGTGCCCGTCGCGAAGCTGCCCAACCCCCGTAAGGAAGCGGCCGAGAACGACCTCAACGTCAGCCGCGACAAGTTCGTGGCCCTCGGTCTCAACCCCACGACTCTGTCGGAGGGTCTGCTCGACGAGGTTCGTGACATCGCCATGAAGTACAAGGACCGCGCCGACACCACGAAGATTGTGGCCCGCTCGGTGTGGCG
>CAWUMA010000197.1:0-1889 GCA_963923835.1 uncultured bacterium | reverse complement strand
CCCGTCATGCAGGCAGTTTTGGATGAGGTGGCTCTGCGGCTTCGCACCACGGACGAGTCACTCATTCGCATCCCGGACATTTGTGAAGCGACCGGCGTGAACTATGGATCCGTCTACCACCACTTTGGCTCTCGTGAAGGCGTCATTGACGCGGCGTACGACTTCATGTTCACCAAGTTCATGGAAGAAGACATTGAGTCGCTGCGTCATTTGGTCTCGACCGCGACGTCGCGCACGCAGCTCGTGCAGGGAGCGCTGGCGTACTTCGACACAATTCACGACGCGCCCGAGCGCCGTGATCAACGCGCGATGCGCTGGCGCATCGTCGCGGCCGCGTTGACTCGACCGGCGTTGCGTGACCTCATTGGAGCCAGCCAGACCCGAATTACCTCCGAGTTGACCTCCATCGTGAGCCAGGGCCAAGAAGGTGGCTTGATTCGTCGAGACCTGACGGCGCGCTCCATTGCCGTCTTGTTGCTGGCTTCGTTAATTGGTCGGGTGCTCGACGACGTGTCGACGAGTCCGATCCCCGACGCGGAGTGGCGACAGACCGCCCGTACGTCGTTCGCGGCCCTGCTGACCGAGCCCTAAACGCGCTTCGGGGGCCGCGGGAAGAACGCGCTCGTCGTCGCCACGTATTCCTGGTAGCCCGCACGAGTCTTGGTGAGTTTCGCCTCGAGCATCGGCTTTCCCGACAGCGAGGTGAGTAGGTACCACATCACTGCGGGGGAGAGAATCGTGGCCCAACCCCACGGTGCCGCACAGGCGCACAGGAATAGTCCCGTCCAGGTGACAGCGTCGCCGAAGTAGTTGGGGTGGCGCGTAAATCGCCAGAGCCCCCTGTTCATGGTTGTGCCCGCGTTGGCTGGATTGGCGATGAAGCGACGGAGTTGTTCGTCACCCACGGCCTCGAAGAAGACGCCAATCGCCACCAAGGCGAGACCGGCGGCGAGCAGTCCCGTCACGAAGTGGTCCGAGAAGGCAATCCACTGCAGGGGGATGGACACGAACCACATCAGCACGCCCTGGAGGCCGTAAATCACGCGCAGGGCATAGAGCGTTTCGTTACCGCCCTTCGCGCCCTTCAGAATCCTGACGTAACGACTGTCCTCTTCCGAGCCAATCTGACGAATCCAGAGGTGAATGGTGAGGCGAAGGCTCCATACGGCCACCGCGACGAGAACGGCCCAACGGGCCGCAGTTCCCGTGTTCCACCATCCCATTAACGAGTCTTGGCTCTGTCCGTGGGACATCCAGAGCGATTCGAGAAAGACCACCAGGAACCCCGAGCCCCAGAACACATCGATAGTGGCGTGGCGCTTGACGCGTCGACCAATCAGGAAGGCCACGAAGGCCCATCCCCACGCGGCAAGGAGAGCGACGGGCAGATTCAACAAGAACGAAGCGTGCATCACCACGTCTTACCAGCAGACGTCCCCCAAATTGAACAACCCTGCCCTACGCTCGGTCTCCGTGAGAAGACGGGGTTTGGCGGCGCTGGCGTGGGCCTCCACTCTCGACCTGTTCGATCAAACCACGGCCTTTGGTCGTTTGGCCCTCGTGCACGTGGTGATGAGCGCCGGTGACACGCTGGTCACCATCTCGCTGGCGGGCTCGCTGTTCTTCTCGGTGTCACCCCACGAGGCCAAGGGCCGAGTCCTCCTATATCTGTTGCTCACCATCGCTCCCTTTGCCGTCGTCTCTCCGGTCCTTGGCCCGCTCATTGACCGTTCGGCGAATGGTCGACGGATTCTCGTGGCCGTTTCGGCCGGTTCTCGTACTTTCCTCTGCTGGGCCATGGCGTCACGGTTGTCATCGCTGTGGCTTTTCCCACTGGCCTTTTTGGTCCTCGTCTCGTCCAAGCTCTACGCCGTCACGCGCGGAACCCT
>CAWUMA010000196.1:0-1892 GCA_963923835.1 uncultured bacterium | reverse complement strand
GAGGCGAGTCAGTCCCTGGGGGCCACGTGGTGGCAGACCATGTGGCGCGTGGTCATCCCGTCGTCGCGGGTGGGTCTCTTCGGCGCGGCGTCGCTGGCTCTGGCTCGAGCCGCGGGTGAGACCGTCGCCGTGCTGTTCATCATCGGTGGGTCGTCCACGATTCAGTGGCACCTGCTCATGCCCGGCACGACTTTGGCGTCGTGGATTGCGGGTCAGTTCGGCGAGTCGTCGGGTGTCGGCATCAACGCCCTCATGGCGCTGGGTGTCCTTCTCATGATCATCAACTTCTCCCTGGCCCTCGTGAGCCAGCGGATGATTCGCAATCAGCGCCGTCGATTGGTGGCGTCGTGAACCTGCCCGTCTTCGAAGTCCCCACGATGAGCGAGGCCACACGGGCCGAAATTCGTGCCACCACGTCCAGCCGCCGACGTGGCCGGGAGGTGCGTTCGCGGGTGATGCAGTGGGTGTCGCCGATCTCGCTTCTCATTGCGGCCGCACCGTTGATTGCCCTGCTCGCCGCGCTGGTGTCCAAGGGTGGTCCGTACCTGACGCACTGGTCCTTCTATACCCAGGGTCCGCAGTCGCCCACCATCTTGACCCCCAACGCCGTGGGGGGAATCTCGACGGCCATCACGGGATCACTCAGCATTGTTCTGTGGGCTTCGCTCCTCGCGATTCCGCTCGGCGTGGCCACGGGTATCTACACCGCCGAAAACGACAGCCGTATGGCCACGGCGATTCGTTTGGTGGCCGGCACGATGTCGGGCGCCCCCTCGATCCTGATGGGCCTCTTCGCGCTGGGGCTCATGGTGGAGACCCTCGGCGTGCAGGCTTCGGCTCTGGACGGTGCGGTGGCTCTCGCGGTCCTGATGCTGCCCGTCATCGCCATCGCGACCGAAATCGCCGTCCGTTCGGTACCGGCCACTCTCCGCGAGGCGGGATTGGCTCTCGGCGCCAAGCCGCACCGCGTCTCGATGAGAGTGATTCTGCCGGCGGCCCGAGGGGCAATCGTCTCGGCCAGTCTGCTCGCCCTGTCGCGGGCGGTGGGTGAGACGGCCCCGATCATCTTCGTTATCGGTTCGGTCAACCGAGTGTCGTTCAACCCGCTCTCGCCGGTGCAGGCGATGCCGGCGCTCTTGTACTCAAATCTCGCGTCCCCTTTCCCCGCCCTTCGCAACGAAGCGTGGGGAATCGGACTGCTGCTGGTTCTGTTCGTGTTCGCCCTCAGCCTCACCGCGAGGTTGTGGGCGGCGCGCTCGGAAAAGGGGAAGTAACTATGGATGAATTGCTGAAGGACGGTGTGCCCACGATGGACCGAATTGAGAGCGAAGGCCGTCCGGCCGATTTCGAGGTCGCGATGTCGCTGCACGACGTCGCCGTGTCATTCAACGGGCGAACCGCCGTGCGCAATGCCACCTTCGACGTGGCCAAGCACCGGGTCACCAGCCTGATCGGCCCTTCGGGCTCGGGCAAAACGACGCTGTTGCGGGCACTCAACCGTCTGCACGACCTCACGCCGGGCGCCGTGGTCAGCGGACAGATCTCCCTTGAGGGCACCGACATCTATCGCGGCGGGCTCTCCGTGACCGAGTTGCGCACCAGGGTGGGCATGGTGTTCCAGCGCCCCAACCCATTCCCGACGATGTCCATCTACGAGAATGTCGTATCGGGTCTGCGCTTCAACGGCATCAAGAAGAAGTCCCTGCTCGACGAGGCGGCTGAAACTTCGTTGCGCGCCGCCGCCTTGTGGGATGAGGTGTCGAGTCGTCTCAAGGTCGCCGCGTCCAACCTGTCCGGTGGTCAGCAGCAGCGCCTGTGCATTGCCCGAGCCCTGGCGGTCGACCCCGAGATCTTGTTGATGGACGAGCCGACCTCGGCCCTCGACCCAGTGG
>CAWUMA010000195.1:0-1893 GCA_963923835.1 uncultured bacterium | reverse complement strand
ATCGTCGACTAGTCGTGTCCGAGCGCTCGACGCTCGAGGTGGGCCGCATCATCAAGGCCCACGGTCTCAAGGGTGATGTTCTCGTCGACCTCTGGACCGATCGCACCGAACGCCTCGACGTCGGCTCCATCTTGGACACCGACCGTGGCCCGCTCACTGTCGTGTCAGCCGCGGCCCACCAGAACGTGTTCCGGGTTCGTTTCGACCGCATTCGCGACCGTGACGAGGCCGACCGGTGGCGTGGCGTTGTGTTGAGTGCCGAGCGCATTGAAGACGCCGGCGACGTCATCTGGATCGACCAGCTTTATGGTGCCACCGTGTACGACCGCTCGGGCGAGGCCCGCGGCGTCGTCGTCGAGGTAGAGGCCAACCCCGCGAGTGACCTGCTCGTGCTCGACTCCGGGGCCCTGGTGCCCCTCACCTTCGTGACCAACGTTGAAGCCGGCGTGCGGATCGACCTCGACGAACCCGACGGACTCTTCGAATGAGTTTTCGCGTCGACGTCCTCACCCTGTTCCCCGAGGCCATCACCGACTACGCCCGCACCTCGGTGCTCGGGCGCGCGGCCGAACGAGACGTCTTCGCACTGCGCGTCCACGACCTCCGTGACGAAACCGACGACGTGCACCGCACGGTCGATGACACGCCCTTTGGCGGCGGGGCCGGCATGGTGTTGCGCGCTGAGCCCATCGTGCGCACCGTGGAGGCCCACCCGGACCTGCCGAGGCCCCTGCTCGCTCTCACGCCGTCGGGTCGGCCCTTCAACCAGGCGATGGCCCATGAACTGGCCGCCGGCAAAGGCTTCTCGTTACTGTGTGGCCGGTACGAGGGTTTCGATCAGCGCGCGCTGGACCTGGTTGTCGATGAAGAGGTCTCGGTGGGCGACTTCGTTCTGGCCGGGGGAGAACTGGCTGCCCTGTGCGTGCTCGAGGCCGTGGTGCGTCTTCGCCCCGGGGCGCTCGGTAACGACGCCTCCAGCCTGGAGGAGTCCTTCTCGGAGGGGCTGCTGGAGTACCCGCAGTACACCAAGCCGGCCGAATTCCGGGGACTCGAGGTGCCCGCCGTGCTGCGCTCGGGCGACCACGGGGCCGTTGCGCGCTGGCGCCGCGCCCAGGCCCTGGCCCGGACGCTGCAGCGCCGGCCCGACCTGATTGCCGCCCGAGGGGGACTCACCGACGAGGAGCGCCAATTGCTGGCCTCCCACGGGCTGGAGGGCCCCGAGCCCAACCGCTAAACTTGGTTTCCGTTCGTTTTTCGCTCTAGAAGGGCCCGCCATGAACCCCACCGATCTCATCGACCGCGACTCGCTGCGCCAGGACCTGCCCGCTTTTCGTCCCGGTGACACCCTCAAGGTCCACGTCCGCGTCGTCGAAGGTAACCGTGAGCGCGTCCAGGTCTTCCAGGGCGTCGTGATCCGCCGTCAGGGCTCGGGCCTCCAGGAGACCTTCACGGTCCGCAAGGTCAGCTTCGGCGTGGGTGTCGAGCGCACCTTCCCGCTGCACGCCCCGACGATTGCTCTCATCGAAGTGGAGTCGCGCGGTGACGTCCGTCGCGCCAAGCTCTACTACCTGCGTGACTTGCGCGGTAAGGCCGCCAAGATCAAGGAGCTGCGCACCACCGAGCGCGCCTAGTGGGCGACGAAGAACTCGAAGAACTTGAGGCCGCCCTCGAGTTAGCGCTCATCAACGAGTACAAGGCCGTGGTCGGCACCTTCGACTGGGCCGTGGAAACGGACCGCCGTTTCTATCTCGCGAACGAAGTTGACGTGAAGGTCGTCACCGACTCCTCACCGACCCTGGTCGAGATCAATCTCAAGGACGCCTGGGTCTGGGACATGTACCGCACCGCGCGCTTCGTGCCGACCGTGCGCATCCTCACGTTCCGTGACGTCAA
>CAWUMA010000194.1:0-1899 GCA_963923835.1 uncultured bacterium | reverse complement strand
CTGGATGATGAGCGGTAGTGGCTCACCTTCGCGGTTTGTGAACCCAGCCGGAAAGGCACACCACGCGCCGTCACTGTCCACCGCAATGCCCGTCTCACGCAGGTCCGTCACGACACCTGCCAAGAGGTCGTTGTAAAAAGACTCCCCCACGGCGTCATCGGGTGTCAACGTGACATCGAGTTTGGCGTACACCTCGGAGAAGTACCGGACTGATTGATCAACGAGGATGCGCCACAAACGGCGTGTTTCGGGGTCGCCGGCTTGCAGGGCGACGACTCGTAGTCGGCTGCGCTCCTTAAACGCGTCATCGGCATCGAATTTGGCACGCGCGGCGCGATAGAAGCCATCGAGGTCGCCAATGGAGAGCGAGTTAATCGCTTCGTCTTCACCTAGGTCAGTGAGGTGCTCGATGAGCATGCCAAAAGGGGTGCCCCAGTCACCAATGTGATTGCGAGCAATCACGGTGTGGCCCATAAAGCGATAGAGCCGCGCGAGCGCGTCACCAATCACCGTCGAGCGCAAGTGGCCGACGTGCATCTCCTTGGCCACGTTGGGGGCGGAATAGTCAATGACAACACGTCGGGCACTCGCTGCCGGGGCGAGGCCGACTCGTGGGTCAACGAGGAGGCCGGCGAGCCGTTGACCGAGGTACGGCGTGGTGAGGGTCAAATTTAGAAAGCCCGGACCCGCCACCTCCACCGTGGCCAGGTCGTCCAGGTTGAGGTGGCCCTGAATTTCCGTGGCGACGTCGCGAGGCGGGCGACCTAACCGCTTAGCGAGGGCCATAACCCCGTTGGCCTGGTAGTCAGTGTGATCACTCGGTCGCAACACCGGATCGCAACCAATTTCGAGCATGTCGAACCCTTGTTGCAGACGCGCGAGAAGTTCGTCGTAGACCGAAGGCACCACGTCAGTCTCGCACGGGCATCGACGTACCCTGACCCACGCCGGCACCGGGCTCGAGCGCGCACGCCCGCGGGCCAAAGCGGACAAACGATCTGTCGTGATACCAGTTACCCGATCGAGAACGACGCCCACGCCGAAACGAGTCTCCGAAACACGCAGGACACGGCTAGGAAAAACTGGCTAACGGCGCCGTATCGCCCAATTCTTGACCTAAAATCAAGTTTTGCCGAAAATCGGCAGATCAACCCTTCAAGGAGAATTGCAATGCGCACGCGCGCTCTTTCCCGCTTCACCCGCCTGATGGCACGAGTCACAACGGTGGCCGCGATGTCAATCACCGCGGCGTCGGTCGCGACAGTGACCACCGGCAGCCTGCCCGCTGGTGCCTCCACTAACTGGTCCATGGCCACCTTGCTCGATGGTGACCAAGTTCAATTGGTGACGGACGGGACCTACTACTACGTCTCGGACATGGGACCGTTCAACGTCAACGGCGGACACTTCGTGTACAAGTACGACAACACAGGCACCCTGCTCGCGACCGTGGACACCGGGACGGACAGCAACCCTGGCGGCATGGCGATTTCCAATGGCTACCTCTACGTCGGCTTGCTCGGCACTGGTGGCACTGGCGGCATCGAGAAGATCGACCTCTCGAACTTCACGGGCACAAACTTCGCCTTACCGACAGGCGTTTCGCCCGGTTCACTGACTGCGGACGGAAACGGCAATCTCTGGATTACGACCGCCTTTCCTGTTAACCAGGCCGTCGAATTGGACCCAAGCAACATGGCAACCCTGAACACAGTGACGATTTCGGCCTGCCAAGGCTGGCTGACCTTGAAGGCGAATGCCACGTCGGTGTGGGGAACGTGCGCCCTCGACAACGTTGTTTTCGAGTTCCCCCTCTCTGGGTTGCCGAACCCCACGGTCACCACGCTTGACTACACCGGATTCAGCGCGCCGAACGACATTACGTTTAGCGGCACAACC
>CAWUMA010000193.1:0-1948 GCA_963923835.1 uncultured bacterium | reverse complement strand
ACGTCGGTCGAGTCCACGTCGCGAATCAACGTCCAGGGCATGGTGTCGCCGGTCGCCTCGCCGATCAGGTGGGCCTCGGGGTGCACCTTCAGGAACGACTCCTGACGTTCGCGCGCTCCGGGGTAGTAGGGACGACGTGTGGGCAGCGATGCGAAGACCTTCTCCAACTCGGCCAGGAACTCTTCACGTTGAGCCCAGCCGCGGTGCGTGACGAGGACGCGCGGGGTCAGACAGTTGAAGCCGGCGTTGTTCGCAATCATGGTGGCGACGTGACGAGCCTGGTAGGCAATCTCCTTGGCGCTCCACTTGCCCGGGACGATAACCACCGGCGACACGTTGCCGAGTTCGCACGACACCGGCTTGGTGATGAGTGGCTCGTTCGCGGCCTTGCGACGAGCACCCTCCTCGCCCACGCCGAAGACGATGGCGTCGTGGGTCTTGTCCGATCCCGTGACGTGGATGTCGGTCACCAGATCGTGGGCGGTGAGGTAGGCCCCGACTTGGGCGCCACCGCGCACGATGCGAAGGTATCCCGGCTCGATGAGCGCGGCCATGGCCTTCTCCCAGTACGGCACCAGGTAGTCGTTGACGGGGTTGGCCTTCAGCACGACGACCTTGTTCTCGACGAAGAGTTTGGTCAACACGTCGCGGGGTCCGAGCGACGCCACGTTGCCCGCGCCCAGCACGAGCGACAGACCCGCGTGCGAGGCCGGCGAGTTATAGGCCTCGGCCTGGGTGGCGCGCACCTCGGCTTCAGTCACGCCGGGCTCCATCCAGACCTCACCGGTCATGCCCGAATAGAGAACCTTGTCAAAGGTGGTGGCGGGCACGACCTGCACGGCGATGCGGTTACCCGGCTTGTGACGCACCGGTCCGGGGAAGCGGGGCTTGTCCCCGCGGGCGAGGTCGAGCATCGACTCACGGAAGGCGTTGGCCATGCGCACGAAGGTGCCCACACCACTGAAGAGTTCCTCGCCACCTTCGGGGCCCTGAGGGTCGTACCCCTTGGCGGCGCAGGCGGCCGTATTCCACTCTTCGGCCACCGCGACGGTGTCGGCGACGATGCGGGCCAAGATGGCGGCGCGCTGGGCCGGTTCGACCGCGACCCAGGCCAGAGCCTGGGCCGAGACGGCCGCCAACGCGGCGTCGAGTTCAGCGTGGTCGACCTGGACCTGATCTTGAGCCCCGGAAGTAGGGGCGGCGGCGCCTCGAACCTGTGTCATGACATGACCTCCTCGTCGTCTGGGAGACTATCGCCGTGACCAGCGAACCCCTCAGCCCGCCGTCGGGGTGGTACCCCGACCCGTCGGGCGAGCCGCAGTGGCGCGTCTGGAACGGCGCCCACTGGACCGAACTGACCCGCCCGTTCGGTGAACCGCCCGCCGCCGCGCCGGCCGTTCCCACTCTCGACCTGGTGCGCGCCCTCACCTGGTGCGCCCGTATCGGCTTGCCCGCCTGGTTCCTCGGCCTGGGCGCACTGGTGAGCGCCCTCTGGTACGGGCCGAGCGCCCCGGTGCCCGAGCCCGCATGGCTGCGTGACCTCTCTCTCATGGTCGCAGTGATGGGTCTGGCCGTGGGTACGGCCATCCTCGCCGTCACTCTGCGCGCCCTTGAGGGGCGCTGGTCGGCCTCAGCCGTGTTCCCCGGGTTCAACCTGATTGCCGTCTCGAGCCTCGTGGCCCAGCGCCTGAAGATGCCGGTCGGGCGTCGGTTGCTCACGTTGGTGTTGGCCATCGGGCTCTTCGCGTGGCGACTGCGCGCGGTACCCGAGTTCGCTCTTCTCCCGGGCCTTGCCGTTCTCGACACCATCACCGCCGTCGAGCTCGCCCGACGCGACGCGCTGGAAACACTGGGGCGCCGACGCCCGTAGGATTTCGCCGGAGCGGCGCCGGCCGCCCGGAGGGAAAACCATGTACGACTGGTCAGACGAACACCGCGCCATTATCGA
>CAWUMA010000192.1:0-1953 GCA_963923835.1 uncultured bacterium | reverse complement strand
GCTCCTTCGTGACGTCCACGCCCGGTAGGGCATCGGTCACCCCCGACGTGTTGGAAGCGTTCGGCATGACGTCGAAGCGCCCTTCCCCCACCCACCACACGATGATGTCGTCCACGACCGTGCCGTCGTCGGCGAGGAGGTGGGTGTACTGGGCGCGTCCCGGTTCGATCTTGCGCAGATCATTGGTGAGGGTCGCCTGCAGAATGTCGAACATCTCGGGGCCATCGCACCGGACGGTCCCCAGGTGACTGACGTCAAAGAAGACCGCGTCGCGTCGACACGCGAGGTGTTCGGCGACGGTCCCCGCCTGGTACTGCAGGGGCATCTCCCAGCCACCGAACGGGACGATCTTGGCGCCGAGGGCCACGTGGGCCTCGTATAGGAAGGGGCGCTGGTTGGTGTCCGTCATTAAGCCGCCCATTCCTCGAGAAGCGAGCCGAGTCGATGGTTCCTGGCCATCTCCACGAACTGCGCCCGGTAGATGATCACGATCGAGACTTCGGGGTAGAGCTCGCGTAGCAAGCGAACCTTCTGGTTCTTGCGGGTCACGAGACGCTGATTCAGCGTGGTCAGTTCGACGAAGAGGCCGAAGTCGGGAAGATAGAAATCGGGCCGGAAGGCTTTGGACGTTTCGCCGTCATCGTTCCACGCGAGCGGAAACTCGACGGGTTCGTACTCCCAGCGCACGCCGTAGAGGGTCAGAAGTCCGGCGAAGACTTCCTCGCTGGGGTGCGCGAAGTCAACCCGTGGCTTGATGAGCGAACTCGGATGGCGACCACGCACGGTGTGCGGGTCAACGTCGGGCGTCACGCCGAAGCAATCTCCCTTCCCGACGTGGAGTGCTCCGCCAACGTGGCCGTGAGTTCGGCGACCACGTTGCCCATGGAAATGATGTTGAAGACGCCCTGACCACCACGCAGGAGGTCCACGAGACCGTCGACGTCGGCGAGAACCGTGCCCGAGTCCCCGATGACCAAGGTCGCCGCGGCGACGTTCTCGCCCAGCCCCTCGCGGAGGCACTCGACGGCCTGGCGGGCCCGGGCCAGCGAGACGCCGGCGGCCAGCAGCGATTTGATGACCTTGACCTCGAGAACGTCGTGGTACGAGTAGACACGCTTGGAGCCACTTCCGGTGGCCGAGGTGATCGAGGGTGTCACGAGTCCGGTGCGAGCCCAGTAGTCGAGCTGACGGTAGGTCACGCCCGTCAAGCGGCACACGGTGGGGCCACTGAAGCCAAGGGTTGAGGAAGCAGTCATAGGAAAGTGGCCCTCCCGACCGAGGCACTTGCCAGCCTACCTGGCTTGACTACACGATTGTAGTTTGCCCAGCCGATTTACACAAAAAGATCTGGCATCCCCACACTGGGCGATGAGGCCTCGGCGTGGGAACGGGGCGGAATACGGCCCGCCAGCCGGGCGGCCCGCCCCGCGGCCACCGCGTCCCTGATGGCGGCCGCCATGAGTACCGGATCAAGGGCTCGGTTGATGGCCGACGCGGCGAGCACGCCATCGCAGCCCAACTCCATGGCGAGTGTCGCGTCAGAGGCGGTCCCGACGCCCGCGTCGAGCAGAACGGGCGCTTCAAGGCGCTCACAAATCAGGGCGATGGCGTGGGGATTACGCACCCCGAGCCCCGAACCGATAGGTGAACCCAGGGGCATCACCGCGCTGCAGCCCAACTGCTCGAGCCGCAGAGCGGTCACGAGATCGTCCGTGGTGTACGCCCACACTTCGAATCCATCGGCAACCAGACGTTCGGCGGCGCGCAAGGTTTCGGCAACGTCGGGCAATAACGTGTCATCATCGCCAATCACTTCGAGCTTGATGGCCGGAGTCTCAAACGCCTCACGAGCGAGCTGAGCAATCCGAACCGCCTCCTCGGCCGAGTGGCATCCCGCCGTGTTGGGCAAGAGCTGTCTCTTATACACATCTCCGAGCCCACGAGACGGACTCC
>CAWUMA010000191.1:0-1957 GCA_963923835.1 uncultured bacterium | reverse complement strand
GATGCAAGACGCCATCACCTGCTTCGCGGAGTTGGAGATCCCGGTCATCGCCGCGGTGCACGGTTACTGCATCGGTGGCGGAATCGACCTCATCACGGGGTGCGACATCCGCGTCGCCTCGTCAGACGCCGTCTTCTCGGTGCGCGAGACGGCGATGGCCATCGTGGCCGACCTGGGCACGCTCCAGCGCCTCCCGCGTCTGGTCGGCCCGGGAATCACCGCCGAGCTGGCCTTCACGAGTCGCAACTTCGACGCCGCCTACGCCGAGAAGATCGGACTGGTCAACGCCGTGCACGAGGGCGGTGCCGAGGGTGTGTACGCCGGTGCCAAGGCCATGGCCGAGCAGATTGCGGCCCACTCCCCCTTGGCGGTGCGCGGCACGAAGGCCGTGCTCGCGGCCAACGACGGACGCACGATTGATGAAGGACTCAAGTTCGTCGCGAACTGGAACTCGCTCTACCTACGTAGCAACGATCTCACTGAGGCGGTCACCGCATTTCTCGAAAAGCGTCCGCCGGTCTTCCGCGGCGACTAACGGCGCCAAAACTTCCAGCCGCGACGGCGGCGGTTGGCGTCGCCTTCGAGCTGAGCGCGACGTTCGGCGAAGAGTTCCGGGGCGACGGCGTTAACAATCTCATCGGCCTGCTCGAGAACCGAGCGACGATCCTCCGCGGACACTCCCTCGGGGGCCTCTTCGGCCGGCGGATCCACGAGTGAGCCGTGCGACCATCCCACATCGGCCATGCGCTTCTCGTAGGTCGGACAGTTCTCGGGGCAGTTCCACGGCTGATCCGGCGCGTTACCGAGCACGCAGAACCGCGCCACTTCACCCGAGGAATAAGTCCGACTCTGGAAGTGCTTGCACTCTTCTCGCATGGCCATGCCCCTATCGTGCCACGACCTAGTGTCACGGCGTGGGTGACGTACGGCCATTTGGCGAACCGACCGACCTGACGAGCGCTGACTACAACGAGGCGGCCGTTCTGGCGGCGCGGGCCTTTTACACCGACCCCTTCTTCGTCTTTCTCGGCCCCCCGGCATTGCTCCGCAACCGGGGCCTCACCCTGTTCTTTCGGGCGATGATCCGACAGATGGGCGCCGGTGCCGTTCGCCAGGGGATTCGCGACGACACCGGGCGGCTCGTGGGCGCTTCGGTCTGGCTTCCTTCCGGTCGCTACCCCGCGTCGCTGTTTCACCAGCTCGCCCAAATTCCCGGCATCTTGAGGGCCCTCTACCGGCGGCCCCGCTCGTTGCTCCACGGAGCCAAGTTCCTGTTGGCCATGGAGAAGCACCACCCGAAGGAACCTCACTGGTATCTCTTCATGCTGGTGAGCGACCCCGAAGTGCAACGCCGGGGTGTCGGAACCGCACTACTGAACCACGTTCTCGAACAGGTCGACGCCGAGGGGGTGGCGGCCTACCTCGAAACTCAAAAAGAGGAGAACCTGGCCTACTACCGCCGATTCGGATTCGAGTTGGTCAACACGCTTCGCCCGGTGGCCGGAGGTCCGGCCCTCTACGCGATGCGCCGCCCGCCTCGTTAACCGATCGAGCCTTCCATCTGGAGTTCGATCAGACGGGACCACTCGACCGCGTACTCCATCGGCAAGGTGCGCGTCACGGGCTCGATAAAGCCGTTCACGATCATGCCCATGGCCTGGCTCTCGGTGAGGCCGCGACTCATCAGATAGAAGAGTTGGTCGTCACCGATCTTCGAGACCGTGGCCTCGTGGCCGATAGAGGCGTCGCGCTCGCCGACCTCCATGTAGGGCTTGGTCTCGGAGATGGACTGTTCGTCGAGAATCAACGCGTCGCAGCGCACGAAGGACTTGGCGCCCGTCGCACCCTCTTCGACCTTGACGAGTCCGCGGTAGGTCGTGGTGCCGCCGTCCTTCGAGATGGACTTGCTCACGATGGTGCTCGTCGTCTCGGGGGCGCAGTGCACCATCTTGGCGCC
>CAWUMA010000190.1:0-1959 GCA_963923835.1 uncultured bacterium | reverse complement strand
GTTACCCCCGGATGTGAATCTCACGGTGGTCGTGCCCGAGATCAACCTCGGTTACGGTCGCGGCGTCAACCGCGGAGTGGCTTTTGCCGACCGAGGTGACGACATCCTGGTGTGTAACCCCGACCTCGTGTTGCACGACGGAGCCGTGGCGGCGATGGTCGGCGCGTTGGCGGGTGATCCCACGGTCGGTGTCGTGGGTCCGACCATCTACCGACCCGACGGCACGGTGTATCCGGCCCACCGGGTGTTTCCCAACGTGGTGCTCGCTGGGGCGCACGCGCTGCTCGCTCCGTGGTGGCCCTCGAATCCGGCAACGCGGCGATACCGTGCCTCACGTCCCGACGGATCGGTCGACTGGGTATCGGGCGCGTGCTTTGTGGTGCGCCGCTCGGTCTTTGAAGCAATCGGTGGTTTCGACGAGCGCTACTTCATGTTCGCCGAGGACATGGACCTGTGTTGGCGCGTGGCCCAAGCGGGATATCGCGTCATCGTGGCCCCCGACGCGGCCGTCACCCACGTGGAGGGTGTTTCACGTTCGCGTGCTCCCTGGGCCATGACGCGGGCGCACCACGCCAGCGCCCTACGTTTCGAAGCGCACACGGCGCGGGGCCTGCGCCGCCTTCTGGTTCCGCTCGCCGCGGTGGTGCTGGGCCTGCGACTCGGTGTGCTGGGCCTCATCCGACTTTTTCGCCGAGGGTCCTGAGTCCTAAACTTGATACCGAGAGTCGCGGGTGGTCTGTGGTTGCAAGTCGATGCCAGTCGCGGGCGAAACGACCCACGTAAGACGTGTTGCCACGTCGAGCATGGCGCGGTTTAGAAGTAAGTCCTGCCGTTCTCGGGGCCACGGTGGTCCCGCGGGCGAGACGGTGGTAAGCGTCGAAAGGCGTGAACACCGCGGCAGGCGGGTGTGGGGTCAAAGACCAGGTCAGCGCCCGCGGCTCTCAATAAAGACGACGGGAAATCGCCGGTAGGCTGGTCACTTCATGAGCGTGTTCTCCAAGATTCTCCGCGCCGGTGAAGGCAAGCGGGTCCGCGAACTCGCCGCCCTAGTCGGGCCCATCAACGACCTGGCCGACGAGATGGCCGCCCTGAGCGACGACCAACTGCGGGCCAAGACTCTCGAATTCCGCTCCCGTCTCGAAGCCGGCGAGACCCTCGACGACCTCATGATCGAGGCCTTCGCCGTGGTCCGCGAAGGCGCCACGCGGGTGCTCGGCCAACGCCACTACGACGTCCAGCTGATGGGTGGCATGGCGCTGCACTTCGGTTGGATCGCCGAAATGAAGACCGGTGAAGGCAAGACCCTGGTGTCGACCCTGCCCGTCTACCTGAACGCCCTCGCCGGCCGCGGCGTGCACGTGGTGACGGTGAACGACTACCTCGCCACCCGTGACGCCGAGTGGATGGGTCGGCTGCACAATTTTCTCGGCCTCACCGTGGGTCGTGTCGGACCGGACATCGATGACGCCGCGGCCAAGCGCGAGGCCTACGCCTGCGACATCACCTACGGCACCAACACCGAATTCGGGTTCGACTACCTGCGCGACAACATGGCCCGACTCCGCGAGCACATGGTCCAGCGCGGCCACAGCTACGCCATCGTCGACGAGGTCGACTCGATCCTCATCGACGAGGCCCGCACGCCGCTCATCATCAGCGGTCCGGCCTCGGACGTGACCAAGCTCTACTACCAGTTCGCCTCCATCGTGCGCGGACTGACCCGCGACGTCGACTACGAGGTCGACGAGGAGAAGAAGACGGTCGTGCCCACCGAATCGGGCATCGAGAAGGTCGAGCGCCAGTTGGGCGTGGCCAACCTCTACGACGCCGTGGCCGTTAACTACGTGCACCAGCTCGGCCAGGCGCTGCGCGCCAAGGAACTCTTCCACCGCGACAAGGACTATCTGGTCGACGGCGGGGAAGTGAAGATCATCGACGAGTTCACCGGCCGCACGCTGG
>CAWUMA010000189.1:0-1961 GCA_963923835.1 uncultured bacterium | reverse complement strand
TATTCGGTGGGGGCGGCCTTCTACGGATCGAAACGTCCGAAGCTCGTGCCTCACATCTTCGGCTACCACGAACTGTTCCACGCCTTCACACTGCTGGGCGCGGGACTTCATTTCGCCGCCCTCGCGGCGGCGCTGCACGCAGGAGTCTGATGCACTCGGGGCCCAGCCCCACGGGTGGATGGCGACCTCGCATGAGGCGAGGTGTGGTGGAGCGGGTGACGGGAATCGAACCCGCATAGCCAGCTTGGAAGGCTGGAGCTCTAGCCATTGAGCTACACCCGCGTGCCGTAAACGGCCACGGGGCATTCTACGACACGCCGGTAGCGTGGTTACGTGGATGAGGCAACCCTGTACGACGCGCTCGGGGAACCCTTTTTCGTCCAACTCGTGGACGATTTCTACGAGTTCGTCGAGGCCGACGAGATCCTGCGGCCCATGTACCCCGACGACCTCACCGAGGCCAGACATCACCTGGTGCTGTTCCTGATTCAGTACTGGGGTGGGCCGGCCCAGTACATGGCCGAACGGGGCCACCCGCGCCTACGCATGCGCCATTCACCCTTTCGCATCACCAAACGGGCCCGCGACGCGTGGCTGAACGCGATGAAGGGGGCGCTGGAGCGCCAGCGCGACCGCCTAACGGCCGAGCAGTTTGATGAGATGGCGTCGTACTTCGAGATGGCCGCCCACCAACTGCGCAACGTCTAACCCCTTCTACGCTGAACCCGTGGCTCGATTGATTCTGCGCGACAATGAACGACCTGTCGTTCGGGTCACGCCACTGGTGGGAGGAGTCATCCGCCCGGTCCTCCTGACGCTTCTCGGCGCGGTGGCCGTGTGGCTCGCCACTCATCACATCGCCGCCCTCTCACGCCACTCGACGGTCCTGTGGTTACTGCTCGTGGGGCCACCCGCACTCGTGAGCGCCACCCGCATCGCGCGATGGCGCCGGCACGCCATAGTGGTCACCTCGCAGCGGGTCGTGACCATGGCGGGTGTGCTGGGGCGCCAGGTGTCGTCGGCCGAACTCGGTGACATCACGATGATCCACGTCGACCAGCGTCTCCACGAACGGGTTCGTCGTCGCGGGGCCGTTCTCGTGGACGTAGTGGACGGATCGTGGAATCTCGGTGTCGTGCGCCACCCCGGAGCTCTGGCCCGGGTCATCGAACGCCAACGCGCGCTTCTCACTCAGAGCGCGGAGGAGTACGACCCGCTCGTGGAACCTGAAGACCTGGGCTTCGCACTTCCTAGTCGGGTGACCATCCTCGACGAGTACCGGCGCCGGCGCGGTCGCGCCTGAGCGCCGCTACCGTGTCCCAATGACTTCGCGCTACCGGTGCACCGCGTGCGGCAACCTCACCCGCTTCGACGTGACCGAGTCGACCACGGTGCGCTCCTTCTATCACTACACGGTGGGTGGCGAACTGACGATTGAAGAGCCGACGGTCATCTCGCGCACGGTGGACGAGGTGTCGTGCCGGTGGTGCGGCCACGGCCGTGCCGTCGAGGAGATTGTCGACGGCCAGTAGTGAATCTGCGCTCGATTGACGAGCCCCGTGAGCGGCCGGCTCCGGCCGAACTCATCGGCATTGATTCGTCGGGCCACACCGTGTCCGTCCCCTTAAGCGGGCGTCACCTGATTGTGGCCGTGAAGCCCGACTGCGACGGGTGTCGGTCCATGTTGGACGCCACCAGCGACGACGTCGCCGGCCTCCCGATGGTTTTCCTGGCCGCGCAGCCCAGTGACGAGTGGCGTGACCGTCAGGTTCTGGTCTCACCTCGCGCCCTCGAGGAATTGGGCATCACCTGGCCACCTTTCTACGTGGTGGTGGATTCGGGCCGCATCGTGGGCGAGGGCGTGGTGTTCGGCCCCCGTCAGGTTGCCGAGGAGATTCGTCGCGTTATCTGATGTCACACCGTCGTGGAACCGTGGTTCTACGTGAATTTGGTGTGACGAG
>CAWUMA010000188.1:0-1969 GCA_963923835.1 uncultured bacterium | reverse complement strand
TCGGCGACGACCCAGACAGATGACAGTGACATGACTTCTCCTACAGAACCTTGATCGAGTCGAGGAAGGCGACGATCTTGTCGGCGCCGTCACCCTCATCCACGTGCTTCTCACCGGCGGCGCGCGCTTCGGCGGCCACCACGGCGGTGATGGTCTGGCGGGCACCCGCCGGTCCGGTCACCGCGGCCAGACCCAGGTCGGCGATGCTCAACGTCTCGAGCGGCTTGGACTTGGCGGCCATGATGCCCTTGAAGGAGGCGTACCGCGGCTCGACGACACCGGCCGTCACCGTCACGACGGCGGGAAGCGGGGCGCTGACCTCGTCGTAACCGGATTCGGTTTGACGCTCCACCTTGACCGAGGAACCGTCGATCTTCACCGACTTGGCGAAGGTGATCGAGGGCAGGCCGAGCAGCTCGGCGACCTGCACGGGCGTGGTGCCGGTGTAGCCGTCGGACGACTCGGTCGCCGCGAGGACGAGGTCGGCGTTCTGGCGCTTGATGACCTCGGCCAGCACCTTCGCGGTGCCCAGGGCGTCCGTGCCGCGCAGCGCGTCGTCACTCACGATGACGGCCTTGGCCGCACCCATGGCCAGCGCGTTGCGCAGACCCGAGACGTCGGCGGCCGAACCCATCGAGACGACCGTGACCTCGCCACCACCGGCGGCGTCCACGAGCTGGAGGGCCATCTCGACGCCGTAGGTGTCGGCCTCGTCGAGGATCAACTTGCCGGAACGGTCCAGATTGTTCGAGGCGTCGAACGACTGGGGAGCCGCCGGGTCGGGAATCTGCTTGGCGCAGACGACGATATTCATGCCGGACAATCTAGCCTTACCGGCCGGTAAGTCATTCGGGCTCAGCCCCGCAGAGCCAGTGCCGCCACGGGGTCGTCGGTGATCACGGTGTCCACGCCGGCCTCGAACAACCGAGTCATCGTGGCTGGGTCGTTCACGGTCCACACATTGACCTTGAGGCCCCGGGAATGGGCGGCGGCGATGCCGCCATCGGGCAGGTGCCGGAAGTTCACGTTGACCGCGTCGAGGCCCGCCCGAGTGGCCCCCTCAAGGGCCTCGGCGAAACTCTGACTCCAAATCAGCCAGCCCACTTCGAGATCCGGGGCGAGAGCGTGGACCTGTTCACAGGTGGCCAGGTCGAAGGACGAGATCACGCAGTCATCGCGCCAGCCCCGCGCGGCCAGCAGGTCGATGACGTCTCGGGCCAGCTGGCCGGTCTCGTCGTAGGTCGGCTCGGAGACGTCGCGGATGTTCTTGATTTCGATGTTCACGCACACCCCAGTCAGGGCGTCGAGGGCTTGGGCCAGGGTGGGCACGTACCCCGGGAGGTCGGCGGCGGCCGTGGCGGCCACGATGGCCCCTTCGACCTCGGCGTCGTGGTGGATAACCAGGTGGCGGTCACCGCTCCAGCGGACGTCGAGCTCCACGCCGTCCACCCCGGCGGTCACGGCCGCGGCGAAGGCCTCCACGGTGTTCTCTCGGGCCTCGGTGTGGAGGCCGCGGTGGGCCTCAATACGGGTTTTCATGGGGCCTCCTGTGGTTTCGGGCTGGAATTTCCCCTTGTCAAGGGGGCATTTTGGCCCTAGGCTTTCTAATCCGTTCGTTCACATACCTCGTGAACGCTCTCCCGCGAAGGATACCGAACATGACTCTCGTCTGGAACAGAACGCACGCCTGGGACGAGGCCGACTGGCGTTTGTCGGCCGCCTGCCGTGACACCGAGCCCGAATTGTTCTTCCCCGTCGGCACGACCGGCATGGCCACCTCCCAGATCGAGTCGGCCAAGCGCGTCTGCAACCAGTGCGAGGCCCAAAGTCACTGCCTCGAGTTCGCCCTGGCCACGAACCAGGAGTCGGGCGTCTGGGGTGGCACCACGGAGGACGAGCGCCGCAAACTGCGTAAGCAGTGGCTGGCGGCCCGCCGCCGCGCCACCAACGACTAGTCGATCTTCGTCGG
>CAWUMA010000187.1:0-1981 GCA_963923835.1 uncultured bacterium | reverse complement strand
CGCCCCAACCGATGAAGCGAACTCCCATTTCTTCCCCTATCGGTTGGCGAACTAGAGAAAGTCTAGGACTTTTCGCCCTCGGAATTGGGTGCGTCGAGCACCTGAAGGGTGCAGCGGGCGATGCACACCAGTCGGTCATCGTCATCGGTTATTTCTATGGCCCACACGTGGACGTGGCGACCCTTGCGAATGGGCGTGGCGGTTGCGGTCACGTATCCGCTCGAGACCGATCGGAGGTGAGAACAGTTCAATTCCGTGCCGACAACTATCTTTCCCGGCGGAATAGAGACGGCGCCACCCACCGAGGCCGCACCTTCGGCGAGCAATGCCGACACACCACCGTGCAAGATGCCGAAGGGTTGATGGGTCTTCTCGTTGACGGCGACGCGCACGATGACCTTCTCCGGTGTGACGAGGAGGTGCTCGACGCCGAGGATGTCATTCACGCTCGGTCTCAGTGGCAGATGGTTGAGGGCGTTGTCACTCATCTTCCTCAGTGTACGGCCGACCGGTAGCCTGACTCCGATGGAACGGCTCGTCGATCTTCGCTCCGACACGGTCACGCGACCGACCCCGGCCATGCGTGATGCGATGGCGAGCGCTCCGGTGGGTGACGATGGATTCGGCGAAGACCCCACCATCAATGAACTCGAGCGCCGCTACGCGGCCCTGGTGGGCAAAGAGGCCGCGGTCTTTGTGCCCAGTGGGGTGATGGCCAACCAGATAGCCGTCCGAATTCACACTCGACCTGGCGACGTGGTCCTCGCCGGTCGTTCGCAGCACGTCGTGAGTTTCGAACTCGGGGCGTCGGCGCGGAACTCCTCGGTGCAGTTCGCCACGGTGGACGATTCGACCGGGCAGTTGCCGCTCGATGAGGTGCGCTACGTGCTCGACGCCGAGTACGACCACCAGCCCCACGTCGCGATGGTCAGTGTGGAAAACACGCACATGCCCTCGGGTGGCACCCCCTGGCGCGTGGAGGATCTCGCGGCTCTCGCACACGTGGTGGGCGGGCGACCAATTCACCTCGATGGCGCACGGCTCTTCAACGCGGTTGTGGCCACGGGCACGTCGGCCGCGGCGTTTGCCGCTCACGCGACCACGGTGATGTCGTGCTTGTCCAAAGGTCTCTGCGCTCCCGTGGGTTCACTCTTGGCGGGGTCGGCCGCGCACATGGAAGTTGCTCGCGTGGAGCGAAAGAGACTCGGAGGCACCATGCGTCAGGCCGGCATCCTGGCCGCGGCGGGGTTGGTGGCACTCGACACGATGATCGACCGATTGGCTGAAGATCACGCCCGCGCCCGGGTGATTGCCGAGGCCGTGGCGGCTCGTTTCCCCGAATCCCAGTACGACCCGGCGAGGTGTCGGACCAACATCGTGGCCTTCACCCACCCGAGGGCCAGGGACATCGTGAGTGCCCTCGAGGTGTCGGGCATCATGAGCGGCACGGTCGCTCCCGACCGGGTCAGACTCGTCACGCACGCCGATATCACCGACGATGACGTGGTACGAACCGTCGCCGCAATCTCGAATCTCCGTTTGCCCTAAGGCATCGCAATCGGACTAGCCCCTTACGGCTGTCTGGGGGTAGCCTGTAGGCACTCTTTCGGGGCTTTTATGTCGGAAATTCTCCACTTCTCCACGATTCTGCGCCGGCCAATCTTTGATTTGGACGGTGACCGGATTGGTCGCGTCCAGGACCTGGTCGCGCGCCTCGGCGACGACGGTCACCCGCCCATCGTCGGGGCGGTTATTCGCATTGAAGGTCGGAATCTCTTCGTGCCGATTCGCAAGATTGGGGGCTTGGCCGAAGGCCGGGTCACGTTCCAAGGTCGACGCGTCGACCTTCGCCGTTTCGAGCGTCGCCCCGGTGAAATGCTCATCGCCGAAGACCTCTTGTCACGCCACCACATCAATTTGACCCGGGCCCGCCTCGTGATTGCGCACGAGATTGAAATCGCGTGCATCAACGACCGCTGGG
>CAWUMA010000186.1:0-1988 GCA_963923835.1 uncultured bacterium | reverse complement strand
GCCGCTCCGGCGAGCACAATCTTGATGGCCTCTACGCCGAGGAACGGCGTCAGTCCATTCGAGATGGCCTGTGCGACGCTGAGGTGCGCCGAGTACTTCAACCACGCGACTCCGAAGAAGAAAATCACGATTTCAGCGGCCAGCATCGCGGGCACGGCACTGAGAACCGAACGGTCGCGACCACGCTCCGCGAGGGCGCCGAGGATGGCTCCGGCCACCACGAAACCAAAGAGGTAACCGAAGGTGTAGGTCGGGAACCCGTGCGAATGCTGTGCGAACCACGGGAGACCGGCCAGACCGGCCACGACGTAGAGGGACATGGACGCCAGGGCCCGGCGCCAACCGAGCGCGGCACCGGCGAGCGCCACGCCGAGGGTTTGGCCGGTCAGAGGGACGGGGGTGAAGCCGAGGGGAATCGACACCTGGGCGAGCAGGCCGACGAAGGACGCCGCACCCGCCACGAGCAGGACGTTGGCGAGAGCGGTGGACGGGATGTAGTCGGCGAGCACGCGCCGGTCAGTGACAACGATGGTGGTCATGGACACTCCTTCTCGAAGGCTCTGGACAGATTAGAACCGCGTGGCGCTCAGCCGATCCAGCCCTGGTCGCGGGCAATCTGCTCGATGTCACCGATGCGCAGACCAGTCAATGACTGCATGGTGCGAATGAGCGAACTGGCTTCGTACAGGGACTCGTGGGTTCCGGTGTCCAGCCACGACGTCGTGCGTGCCAGCACCTCGACGCGGAGTTCGCCGCGCTCGAGGTAGACGTTGTTGAGCGCCGTGATCTCGAGCTCGCCGCGTTCACTGGGGGAGAGAGTCTTGGCGTACTCGCTGGCGTGCTCGTCGTAGAAGTAGATACCCGGCACGACGTAGGGCGACTTGGGCTTGGCCGGCTTCTCCTCAATGGAGAGCACCCGGCCGTCGGCGGTGAACTCGACCACGCCGTAGGCGGAGGGGTCCGACACCTGGTAGGCGAAGATGAGTGCACCCTCGACCGAGGTGTGTTCACGCAGGTGGGTGCCGAGTCCGGGGCCGTAGAAGAGGTTGTCGCCGAGAATCAAGACGCACTTGTCGCCGTTGAGGAACTCCTCGCCGAGGATGAGCGCTTCGGCCAGTCCGTTGGGCTTGTCCTGGACGACCCACGAGATGTCGAGCCCGAAGTCCGAACCGTCTCCGAGCAGGCGTTGAAAGGCGGCCTGGTCGTGGGGGGTCGTGATCATCAGGATTTCACGGATTCCCGTGAGCATCAGCGTGCTCAACGGGTAGTAGATCATCGGCTTGTCGTACAGGGGGAGCAGTTGCTTGGAGACCGCTCGGGTGATGGGGTGCAGGCGCGTGCCACTTCCGCCCGCCAGAACAATTCCCTTCACCTAACTAGAATACAGAACCGCACTACCCAACTCCGAGGCCGAGGTTCGTGATGCGCGTCGTGATTACCGGAGCGGCCGGCTTCATCGGTTCGCGCTTCGCCGAGATGATTCTGGCCGACGCCGAGCGTCTGGGCTTCGACGACATCGTCCTGCTGGACGCTCTGACGTATTCGGGTCGCCGCGAGAACATGGAAACGGCCCTCACCGATGCGCGCGTGCGCTTCGTCCACGGTTCCATCAATGACGGTGCGTTGACCGACGACCTGCTCACCGGCGCGCGAGCCGTCGTGCACTTCGCGGCGGAGAGCCACGTGGACCGTTCCATCACCGGCGCGCGCGCCTTCTTCGAGACCAACGTTCTCGGCACCCAGCAACTGCTGGAATCGGCCCGGCGTGGCGGCGTGGAGCGATTCGTGCACATCTCCACCGACGAGGTCTACGGCTCGATTCCCGAGGGGGCCTGGACCGAGGACCACATCTTGGAGCCGAACTCGCCCTACTCGTCGTCAAAGGCCGGATCCGATCTCGCGGCCCTCGCGTATCACCGCACCTTCGGACTCCCGGTCATGGTGACGAGGTGCTCGAACAACTACGGCCCGCGTCAGTTCCCCGAGAA
>CAWUMA010000185.1:0-1993 GCA_963923835.1 uncultured bacterium | reverse complement strand
GCGGGAGCGTCCATCGCGAGCCCGACGATCGCTCTGATGGCCCGCCCTTCTAGTTCCGTCGCACCTGGGTATAAGGCGTCAGCCATGGAGACGAGCGTAGCGAGTCAGCCCTTCGAAATCGGGCTGGGCGGGGCTAGCCTGAACTCGTGAGCGTTCAAGTCCCCCCGAACTGCGACCTGACCCTCGGCTTGGTGTGTCTCGATAAGTCCGAGCCGGGCGTCTCCGTGTGGCAGATGCGCGTGGACGAGAGATTCCTGAATCCGGCCGGGATCGTCCAAGGCGGCTTTCTGGCCGCGGCTCTTGATTCGGCCATGGGGGCCTCGGCCGTCACCAGCACCCGGGGAAAGAAGGTGTCGGTGGCCAACACCGAAATGAAGATCTCGTTCATTCGCTCGGCCCAGGCCGGCGACCTCTTGACCTGCACCGCACGGGTTCTCAAGCCCGGGACAACCATCGCGTTCGTCGAGGGCCGCATCGAAAACCAGAAAGGCGACCTTGTCGCCACGGCGAGCTCCACTTATCTAATTCGGGAGCGGACGGTAGGCTGACACCGTGAAAACGCCCTGGCGGACGTGGTTGGACGCCGACAAACTGCGAGCCGAGTTCGAGGAAATCCAGCGCCTCGCGGTCAAGTACGTGCGCGAACAGGCCATCGATCCCGTCAAGGCACTGGGCCGTTTCGTGGTGGTGGGAATTGCGGGGAGCATCCTGGTGGGCCTCGGGGGAGTGCTCCTCATCGTTGCCTTCCTGCGCTTCTTGCAAGAACAGAGCGCTTTTCACGGCAATCTCTCCTGGATTCCGTACTTCATCGTGACAGTGACGTCGCTCGCCCTCACGGGGCTGACGGTGTGGCGGATTGCCGCCGGAGCGGCGAAGAAACGCACACCGTGAGTACCCGGGACGAGCTCGAAGCGGCGATTCGCCGGGTCTTTCCGCGAGTCCCTTCTACGGGCACAGCCGGCCCCGACACCTCGGCGACGCCGGCGGCGGCGGGCATCGGGGGAGCGCTGCTGGGCTTCGTGTGGGGCTACCTGCGAGGGCGACGCTCGGGTCGTTCGGCGTGAAGAGGCTCCTCGCCCTGGCGGCCCGCGGCTCTCTCGCTCGCGCCTGGGTGCGTCGTTCTCCCATGTGGGTTGTCGTGGCCGGCCTTCTCTGGATTGGTCGGCAGATCGTGCGACGTACCGAAAAAGTGAAGGGCTAACCATGGCGCGACCGCTGCAGGCTGGCGAGCGGGTCATGCTCATTGACGCCAAGGACCGTAATTACCTCGTCACGCTCAAGGAGGGTGGCCAATTCCACACCCATTCGGGCGTCGTGGCGCATGACGACATCATCGGTACCGAAGAGGGGAACCTGATTCGGGGCACCACCGAACGGAGTTTCCTCGTTCTGCGTCCCACCATGGCCGATGTGGTATTGAAAATGCCCCGTGGTGCGCAGGTCATTTACCCCAAGGACCTAGGCGCCATCTTGATGCAGGCCGACATCGCACCCGGGCATCGGGTCTTCGAAGCCGGGGTGGGGTCGGGGGCACTCTCCATGACGCTCCTGCGCGCGGGTGCGCGCGTCACGGCCTATGAGATCCGTGAAGACTTCGCGGTGCACGCCCGACGCAATGTCGTTGAAATGTTGGGTGAGGACATCTCGTACGACATTCACATCCGCGACGTCACCCAAGGAATTGACGAGCGCGACCTCGATCGGATTCTGTTGGATATGCCCGAGCCGTGGCTCGTGGTGCCACACGCCCAGGTGGCGCTGCGTCCCGGGGGAATCTTCCTCGCGTACCTTCCGACTATCAATCAGACCCAGTTACTTCGCGAAGCCCTGCGGGCTCACGAATTTGCGCTCGAAGAAACGGTGGAGATTCTGCGTCGAACCTGGCACGTTGACGGCCGTTCGGTCAGGCCCGACCACCGCATGGTGGCACACACCGGGTTCTTGACGTCGGCCCGTCGCATCGTGCGACGTTCAGCCCCTCAGGACTAGTCGC
>CAWUMA010000184.1:0-2002 GCA_963923835.1 uncultured bacterium | reverse complement strand
TGCGCGACTGGCTCCACGTCGACGACCACTGCCGGGGCATCCTCGCCGTGCTCGATCGCGGCCGCGCCGGTGAGGTTTACAACATCGGCGGTGGCACCGAGCTGACGAACCGCGAGTTGACCACGCGGCTACTCGCCCTGTGCGGAGCTGACGAGTCCCGGGTGACGCCGGTGGCCGACCGCCTCGGCCACGACCGTCGCTACTGCGTCGACTGGGGCAAGATTCACCGCGAACTGGGGTATTCGCCCCAGGTTGATTTCACCGAGGGTCTCGCCGCCACGGTCGCGTGGTACCAGGCGAACGAGTCGTGGTGGCGCCCCCTGAAGGCGGCGCAGTGAACCTCGTCGAGCTGGACCTCGCGGGTGTTTTTCGGTTGGAGTCCCCCGTCTGGGGAGACGACCGCGGTTTCTTCCGCGAGTGGTTCAAGCTTCCCGATTTCGAATCGGTCGGACTCGACTTTCGCGCCCGTCAAGCCAACTTGTCCATGTCGGACCACAACGTGGTTCGCGGTTTGCACTACTCACTCGCCCCCGAGGGTCAGGCCAAGGTCGTCACCTGCGTGGAAGGCGAGCTGGACGACGTGATCGTCGACATCCGCGAGGGTTCACCGACCTTCGGTCGACACGTGGTTGTCCATTTGGCCGCCGGCGATGGCGTCTCGGTCTATCTGCCGGCCGGGGTGGCCCACGGCTTCTGCGTGCCCGGGACTCGCGCGGGACTCGCCTACCTCTTGTCGTCGCCGTACAACCCCACCGCCGAGTTAGAGATCCACCCCTTCGACTCCGAACTGGCGGTGGGTTGGACCATCGACGGTGAACCGTTGCTCAGTCCGAAGGATGCTCAGGCCCCCACGTGGGCCGAGCGCCGTGCGGCCGGGGAAACCCCCACTTTCTTGTAGTTCCCGGGCATTGGTAGCGTTGTCGGGGTGACTACGACGTTGAACGTGCCCGCCGCGACCGGCGCCGTCGTGATTCCGGCCCGAGAGGCCGTTCCGGCCATTTCCTCTGAAACGCAACTGCGCGCCCTACTGAAGGGCCTGCCCCGCGTGGACGCCGTCGGGGCCGAGGCCCGGGCCGCCAAACTCGCCACCCGCTCGCTCAAAGCATCCACGAAGCGCCGCGCCATCGATTTGGCCATCGCCATGGTCGATCTGACCACCCTCGAGGGCGCCGATACGGCCGGCCGCGTGGCTTCGCTGTGCACCAAGGCCCGCCGACCCGACCCCGCTGACGATTCGGTGCCCGCGGTGGCGGCCGTCTGCGTCTACCCCGACCTCGTGGCCGGGGCCCGCGAGGTTCTCGCCGGATCGTCCGTGAAGGTCGCGGCCGTGTCGACGGCGTTCCCCTCGGGACGTGCGTCCCGGGCGGTCAAACTGCTTGACACGACCGATGCGGTGTCGGCCGGTGCCGACGAAATCGACATGGTCATTGACCGTGGCGCGTTCCTCGCCGGGGACTGGGGCAAAGTCTTCGACGAGATCGTGGCGGTGAAGAGCGTGTGTGGTTCGGCGCACCTCAAGGTGATTCTCGAAACGGGCGAACTGGTCACCTACGACAACGTGCGAATCGCGAGCTGGCTCGCCATGCTCGCCGGGGCCGACTTCATCAAGACCTCCACCGGCAAGGTGCCCGTGGCCGCGACGCACCCCGTGGCTCTCGTGATGCTCGAGGCGGTGCGTGACTTCGCCGAGGCCACCGGACGGTTGGTCGGCGTGAAAGTTGCCGGCGGTGTGCGCACGACGAAGGATGCTTTGAAGTACCTCGTGCTCGTCAACGAGACGGCCGGGGGAGCGTGGCTCACGCCCGACCTGTTCCGTATCGGCGCGTCGGGCCTGCTCAACGACCTCTTGGCCCAGCGTCACAAGCAAATCCACGGTGTGTATGCGCGCCCCGATCGATTCAGTGGTGACTGATGAGTGACCGACTCTCACCCCTCGGAGAACTCGCCTACGACCCGGCCCCCGAGTCGACGGCGGTGGTGAAGATCCGCGACGCCTACGGAC
>CAWUMA010000183.1:0-2004 GCA_963923835.1 uncultured bacterium | reverse complement strand
GTCGTCAGCGAGGCCGAGGAACTCGACCGCGTCATTCCGGTGATTGAGGCCCTGGCCGCTCACGGCCCCGTGTCCGTCGACACTCAGAAAGAGGCCGTCGCGCGTGCGGCCGTGGCCGCCGGGGCCACCATCATCAACGACGTCTCCGCTTCACTCGCCGCGGTGGCCTCCGAACTCGGCGTGGGTTACGTGGCGATGCACCGACAGGGAACCAGCGCGACAATGCAGAACGATCCCCGCTACGACGACGTCGTGGCCGAGGTGCACGGCTTCTTGACCGACCGGACCGCTGCGTGGTTCGCGGGGGGCATCACGCCGCTGTGGCTCGACCCGGGTATCGGGTTCGGCAAGACGGTGGCTCACAATCTGTCGCTCATACGCCACGTGGACGACCTGGTTCGCCGGGCCAGCGAGCGTGGTGCGGGGGTGCTGCTTGGCACGAGTCGCAAGCGTTTTCTCTCCGATTTGGGCCGCGAACATTTGGAGGCCGAGGATCGCCTCGAGGGGACCATCGCAACGTTGGCCTGGGCGGCCGCCCACGGAGTGGCTATGGTGCGGGTGCACGACGTTGCCGCCGCCGTGAGGGTGCGCGAGCTGGCGTCGGCCGACGGGGGGAGGCGCGCGTGAGAGGCAGATGGGCGGCTGGTATCGAGCCCCGTGGCTTCACGTGGGTCTTCCGTGATCAACTCGCGGTGTCCGAACGGCCCGGCGGTTCGACGATGGTGCACCGCAAGGTGCGCCGTGACGAAGAACTTCTCTGGTTACGACACCACGGCTTTGGTCGGGTGATTTCGATTTTGCCCGACATGCAGAGTCTCGCCGCTTACACCGATCACGGTCTCACGGCGGCGCACTACGCCTTGCGAGGTGGCCCCCGTCAGAACGACGTGTTGTCGCTGTGTTACCAGGACATTGACAAGTGTCTCGAGACGAACGTGACGACGCTGCTGCACTCTGATGAAGTGTCCGACCGTCTGCTGGGCGTCCTCGCCGGGTATTTACTGTGGAGCGGACGGGTGACGGCGGTGCCCACGGCCGTTGCCGCGGTGGAGCGGCTTTTTCACCGCTCGCTCGGTCCCGATGGCCGCACCCTGCTGACCGACCTACCGTTGAAGTCCTCATGAGTGTGATTGAAATCCGCGACCTGCGCGTCAGCGCCATTGTGGGAGTTCTCCCCGAAGAGCGCGTCCGGTACCAGCCCCTGGCCTTCGACATCGATATCGAACGTGACTTCACCGACGCGGCGCGCACGGATGATCTCGCCCTCACCACCAATTACGCCGAGGTCATCAAGAAGGTGGAAGAGGTGTCGCACGACGGGCGTTTCTTGCTCCTCGAAACGTTGGCTCACCGGGTCGGTGAAGTGGTGCTGGCTTTTGACGGGTTCATCACGTCGACGACCGTGGCGGTGCGCAAGCTCAAGCCGCCGGTGGATGAGGACGTCACGAGCGTGGGCGTGCGCGTCACCCTGCGTCGCTAGTGGCGACCGCGTACTTCTCGCTCGGCTCCAATCTCGGTGACCGGGCCGCCCACCTGCGCGTGGGCGTGGACGTGACGGCCGAGGGCGAGCCCCATCGATTGTCCTCGGTGTACGAGACGGATCCGTGGGGCGGTGTCGCGCAGGACAACTTTTGGAACGTGGTGCTCGAAGTCACCACGTCAGCCTCGCCCCACGAGTTGCTGACACGGATTCGACGGGCCGAAGAAGCAGCCGGTCGGGTGCGTGACGTGCGGTGGGGACCCCGGACACTCGACGTTGACCTCCTTCTCTATGACCAGTGGGAGAGCGACGACCCCGAGCTGATGGTGCCCCACCCGCGTATGGGTGAGCGGGCTTTCGTGCTGGTCCCTCTCTCCGAGGTGGCTCCCGAGTGGGGTGCCCGGTTCGCGCCGGTCGGGGATGTGACAGGGGTGCGACTCCTCGGTACACTCGACTCGTTGCAGTAACCGAACGGCACCCGCGAGGGGCTGGAACGGAGTGACGATGCGTGTTCTTCTCGTGGG
>CAWUMA010000182.1:0-2015 GCA_963923835.1 uncultured bacterium | reverse complement strand
CTTCGGCGACCAACGTCTCACCGTCGTGAATCTCGGCGTGGATGTGGAACTTGCGACCCTCCCGACGAGTGCACCAGGCCTTGGCGAGAACCGGCGAGTACATCGGTGTGGGCGCGCGGTACGAGATGTCGAGGCGGCCGGTGAAGGCCAGCGATCCGTACATGGCGGGGATGCGTCCCATCGTCTCGTCAAAGAGCGCGGCCAGGACGCCGCCATGCCCCCGTCCCGGAGCGCCTTCAAAGGCGCGGTCGAAGACGGCTTCGGCGTAGGCCGTTTCACCCTCGTTCCACTGGCGCGCGGCGAGACCCATCGGGTTCGAGTCACCGGTCACCACCGAGTCCGGAAAGCCCGACGGGCGGGCCGGTTCGGCCGGGGTGGTTCCTTCCTGCCAGGCGCGGATGCGTTCCGAGGGAAATTCGCGGACGCGTTCGGGCCGTGACTCGGCCCGGGCCACCCACTCGGTGATCACATCGGCGAGTTCGACGAGGTCGTCGTCGGTGAGGTCACGTCCGACGAAGAGGTGGTTGAACCGTCGCAGCAGGGTGGCGGCGTCGCGCCGTGATTCGACCGACATCAGGCCCCCGTGTAAAAAGGCGCGAGAGCGTTGAGCGCCCGGTCGAGCCGAGCCAGTCCCTCGCGGGCCTCCTCGGCCGTGATGGTGCACGGCGGCACCACGTGGAGACGGTGGTAGTTGGCGAAGATCATCAGACCCTCGGCCCGACAGGCGGCCAGCACCGCCGCCATCGCCGGTGAGCTGCCGCCGTAGGGGGCGATGGGCTCCTTGGTGGCCCGGTCGTTGACCAGATCGAGGGCAAACATCACGCCGAGTCCTCGGACCTCTCCGATGACCTTGTGCTTCTCGGCGAGGGCGTGGAGGCCCGGCCGCAGCACCTCATCTCCGATGCGCCGGGCATTACCAACGATGTCTTCTCGCTCCATGGTCTCGATGGTCGCCACGGCCGCGGCGCAGGCCAGCGGGTGGCCCGAGTAGGTGAGTCCACCGGGGTAGACGCGCTCGTCGAAGGTCGCCGAAATGGCTTGGTTGAGCACGACACCACCGAGGGGTACGTACCCCGAGTTCACGCCCTTGGCGAAGGTCACGAGGTCGGGAGTGACGCCGTGCTGGTGGTAGGCGAACCAGTCGCCGGTGCGGCCGAACCCGGCCATCACCTCGTCGGCGATGTAGACGATGCCGTAACGGTCGCACAGTTCGCGCACACCGCGCAGATATCCCGGTGGCGGAACCATGATGCCGGCCGTGCCGGGCACGGTCTCCAGAATGATGGCCGCGATGGTGGAGGGCCCTTCGAAGGCGATGGTCGCCTCGAGGTGGGCCAGTGCGCGCTCACACTCCTGCTCTTGCGTGGTGGCGTAGAAGGCGGAACGGTAGAGGAAGGGACCGAAGAAGTGGACGACGCCGGCCGAGGCGGTGTCGTTGGCCCATCGACGGTGGTCACCCGTGAGGTTGATCGACGTCGCGGTGGCGCCGTGGTAGCTCCGGTAGGTCGAGAGCACCTTCGGTCGACCGGTGTGCAGTCGCGCCATGCGCACGGCGTGCTCGACGGCCTCGGTGCCGCCGTTGGTGAAGAACACCTTGTCCGCCCCTTCGAATGAGCGGTCCAGAATCAACTCGGCCGCCCGGTAACGCGACTGGTAGCCGTGCTGGGGGGCGATGGTGGTGAGAACGCCGGCCTGCTCCTGGATGGCCTTCACCACGGCGGGGTGTTGGTGGCCGATATTGGTGTTCACCAACTGCGAGGAGAAATCGAGCAGGCGGGTGCCGTCCTCGAGAGTCACCCACACCCCCTCGGCCGAAGCCACCATCAGAGGTGAGATGGTGGCCTGAGCCGACCAGGAGTGGAAGACCGAAGCCTTCTCGCGTTCCACGCTGCTCATCGAGTTGCGGTCAACGGTCACAACAACCTTCTCTCTTCAGGCCTGTCGGCCGGTTCGTGGAAACCACGGGATGACGGCCGACGTCGTCCGTTGGTACTGGGCGTACTGCCTGTCTCTTA
>CAWUMA010000181.1:0-2038 GCA_963923835.1 uncultured bacterium | reverse complement strand
ATCGTGGACGAGGAGCGCGAGTGCTGGGCCGTTCTCGGCGCTATTCACGCCCTGTGGTCGCCCGTCCAGGGCCGTTTCAAGGACTACGTGAACGCTCCCAAGTTCAACCTGTATCAGAGCCTCCACACGACCGTGATCGGTCCGCGAGGTAAGTCCGTCGAGGTTCAGGTGCGCACGCACGAGATGCACCGCCGGGCCGAGTTCGGTGTGGCCGCCCACTGGAGCTACAAGGAAGGTTCGAGCGCGAAGGAAGTGGCGTGGATGCGCCGACTCGTCGACGTGGAAGAAGAAGAGGCCGACCCGATCAAGTTCCTGGAGGCTCTCAAGCTCGACCTCGGCAACGACGAGGTCTACGTGTTCACCCCGAAGGGCCGCGTCATTGCCTTGATCGAGGGGGCCACACCCATCGACTTCGCCTACGCCGTGCACACGGAAGTGGGGCACAAGTGCGTGGGGGCGAAGGTCAACGGTCGTTTGGTGCCCCTGGACACGCCGCTGCGTTCGGCCGACGTGGTGGAGATTGTCACCTCCAAGCACGACGGAGCGGGGCCGAGCCGTGACTGGCTGAACGTGGCCCGGTCGACTCGGGCGAAGTCGAAGATTCGTCAGTGGTTCCAACGGGAACGGCGCGAGGACGCCCTCGAGGGTGGCCGCGAAGAACTGGTCAAGGCCCTGCGCCGCGAGGGCTTGCCGATTGCGACGACGCTGGCTTCGACGGGTCTGGCGGCGGTCGCCAGTGCCCTCAACCTCGAGGACGTGGACGCGCTCTTCATCGCCATTGACGGTGGTCACGTGTCGGCCCATTCGGTCGTCCAGCGGCTCGAGCACGAACTACGCAGTGGGGACGGCGAGAGACTGCCGACGACCGTCACCCGCTCGCCGCGGCCTCGTTCGGGGCAGCGCCGGGGGGCGGGTGTCTACGTCGAGGGACTCGATGACGTCATGATCCACCTGGCCCGGTGCTGCTCACCCGTTCCGGGCGACTCCATCATGGGTTTCATCACCCAGGGTCGGGGAGTCTCGGTTCACCGCGACGACTGCTCGAACGCGGTGGCCCTGGCGGCGCGACTGGGTGAGCGGATGATCGAAGTGGAGTGGGACGCCAACGTCTCGGGTCACTTCCGTGTCCAGATCGAGATCATGGCCTTCGATCGTGCGCGGCTGCTGCTGGACGTGACCAAGGTCGTGGCCGAGTTCCACCTCAACGTGGTGTCGAGCTCGACGAGCACCTCGGGTTCGCGGATTGTGCGCATGGTCTTCGACGTGGAGTTGGCCGATCCGGCGCACCTCGAATCCCTGCTCGCGGCCATCAAGCGGGTCGACGGCGTGTTCGACGCCTTCCGTTCGCTGCCCGGTCAGGCGAAATCCTCATGAGTGAACCGATCCACTTCCAGTCCCCGGTGGGGACCCATGACGTACTCGGAGCCGAGTCGGCCGCGTGGGAGGGGTTGCTGGCCACGTTCGCGTCGTACGCGCACCGGTACGGATTCCAACTAATCATCTCGCCGATGTTCGAGGACGTCGGCGTCTTCCACCGCGGCATCGGCCAGGAGTCCGACGTGGCCCGCAAGGAGATGTACGTCTTCGAGGACCGTGGTGGCCGCACCTACGCCCTGCGTCCCGAAGGCACGGCCTCGGTGGTGCGAGCCTTCGTGCAGCACCACCCGACCACCCCGTTCAAGGCCTGGTACGCGACCCCCGCTTTCCGTTACGAGCGTCCCCAAGCCGGCCGGTACCGCCAGCACCACCAGTTGGGCGTGGAGGTCCTCGGGAGCGAGGATCCGGCCGTCGACGTCGAGGTAATCGCCCTCGCCGCGCGGTTCTACCGGGCCATCGGTCTGCGCCGGATCCGGTTGCTCGTGAACTCCATGGGCCACGAGGGGTGCCGCGGGCCGTACGTGGAGACGCTGCGAGCCCACCTGGGCGCCCACCAGGCGGATCTGTGTGACGAGCACGCCGCGGTGTGGACGAAGAACCCCCTCCGGGTTCTCGACTGTAAGAAGGAACCTTGCGTCGCCGTGACCAATGCCGGCCCGCA
>CAWUMA010000180.1:0-2043 GCA_963923835.1 uncultured bacterium | reverse complement strand
AAGGCACGAGCCCGGTGCTGGCCTTCCTGGAGGCCGGCGCCACCCTGACCGGCATCATGGAGGAACTCGGTGAGTACCGGCGCGCCAACCCCATCGACGACATCACCAGCGCCCTCGTGAACGCCGAAATCGAAGACGAGCGCCTCACCCAGCAGGAACTCGCCTCCTTCTTCGTCCTCCTCGTGACCGCCGGCAACGAAACGACGCGCACAGCCATCGCCCACGGGTTGAACGCCTTCACCAAGTACCCCGACCAGAAGGCCCGATTGGTGGCCGACTACGAGGGACTCGCCTCCACCGCGGTCAACGAAATCGTTCGCTGGGCCTCGCCGGTGACCTGGATGCGCCGCACCCTGGCCGTTGACCACACCTTGTCGGGTGTCGATCTCAAAGCCGGCGACAAAGTTCTGTTGTTCTACAACTCGGCCAACCGGGACGAAGAGGCCTTTGTCGACCCCTATACCTTCGACGTGGGGCGCAACCCCAACGACCACTACGGCTTCGGCGCACCCGGCCCGCACTTCTGCCTCGGGGCGCACCTGGCTCGTCGCGAGATCAACGTGATGTTCCGTCAGCTCTTCGAGCGCTTCCCCGGCATTCACGCCACGAGCGAACCGGCTCAGTTGCGCTCAAGCTTCGTCAACGGCATCAAGCGCCTGTCCTACGAGTTCTAGGCTCCACCGGCTTCGTCAAAGGCCCGCAGAACCCGTGGACCCCACACGGTGCCCGGGCCGCCGTTCATCATGATGACCACACCCATAGCTTCGGCCACCTGTTCACGCGTGGCCCCGGCTCGACGCGCTCCCCGGGCGTGGGCTGCCACGCATCCGTCGCATTCCCGGGTGGCCGCAATGGCGAGGGCGATGAGTTCTTTCTCGGCGGTGGCCAACGCACCCTCGGCCATGGCCGCCTTGGACAACTCGGCGAACCCCCTCATCACGTCGGGCACGAGACCTCGTAGTTCTAGCGATGGTTGACGAAGTTCGTCACGAATGTGGTCGATGTGTTCCATGGAGAGCCCCCTTCTGTCGCGAGCGTAGCGAGCCATTCATAGGATGAATCCGTGAGCGTGATCGACTCCCTCGTAGTCCACAATCAGAATTACGTAGCTCGCCATGGCCACGTAGAAATGCCGACTGCACCTCAACTTCACCTGGCGGTGTTGACCTGTATGGACTCCCGACTCGACCTGTTCGGCGCCCTCGGCCTGAACCTCGGCGAGGCCCACCTCATCCGCAACGCCGGGGGCCTGGCAACCGATGACGCCGTGCGCTCGTTACTACTCAGCCAGCGCCTTCTTGGCACCGAATCCATCATGGTCATTCATCACACCCGCTGCGGTCTCGAGACTTTTGACGAAGAGCAACTTCAGACGGAGCTGGAATCAGAGTTCGGTGAACGTCCGCCCTTCCGACTCGGCGCCTATCGCGATGTCGACGCCGATGTGCGTGCCACCGTGGCGACACTTCGGGCGAGCCGATTCGTTAAGAAGATTGAGATCAGGGGTTTCGTCTTCGACGTCGACGATGGTGACCTCCGGGAAGTGTCAGTCCCCGAATAACTTTTTGAAGCCCACACTCGTGGGAACGTAGCCCTCGCGCACGTAGAACCGGTGGGCATCTGCCCGTTCATTACGACTGGTCAACTGGATGCGGTAACACCCGGCCACACGGGCACGGCGCTCGGCCTCAGCAAGTAGCGCCGCACCGATTCCCTGGCTGCGACGGTCGGCGCGCACGTGGACAGTTTCGAGTTCCGCACATCGCGCGCCTTGGAACTGAATGTGTCGGAACATGATGAGCTGACATACGCCCACCACTTCGCCGTCGTCGGCCACCAGGACTTCATTCCCCTGACGGCGCATCTCCTCCACGGCGCCCCAATAAGCGTCGGGATTATCGACGTCTTCCACCCACGGATTCATCGACCCGGCGATCATGATGTCAACCATCGCGGGAACGTCGGACTGCTCCACGGGTCGAATGACGAGACTCACGGGCGCGGATCGATGGGGGTCAGAACTCCACAGGCTGTCTCTTATAC
>CAWUMA010000179.1:0-2045 GCA_963923835.1 uncultured bacterium | reverse complement strand
AAGCGGGCCAGACCGGCTTCAAACGACGTGCGGCTGGTGGGTTGACCGAGCCCACTGGCAACGGCGCCAAAGGCGGTTCGCCGTCCCGTTTCCACCACGACCGCGGTACCGGCACCCTGGCGCACCACCGTTCCCATGAAGGCGCAATTCACCAAATCCTGTGGTTGGGAGCCGCTGCAGACCGACGTCACCTTGGCCACCGGCAGAGACTCACCCGTCAAGACCGCTTCGTCCGTTTCAAAGTCATTGACGGTGAGTAGTCGAACATCAGCCGGCACCAACGATCCGATTCGCAGAGTGATCACATCACCGGGCACGAGTTGTTCGGTCGGAACGACCTTGTCGACCCCGTCGCGGCGAACCACGACGGTCTGGCTGATATGCGACCGGAGCGACGCCATCGCCACAGCCGCCGCGTATTCATTGAAAAAGCCGAGACCCACGCTGAGCGAGACGATCACGCCGATAATCACGGCATTCGATGATTCGCCCGTGAGGCCGGACACCAGCGCGGCCAGGAGCAACAAGATCAGGATTGGATTACGGATCTGACGACCCAGAATCGCAATGGTGCGGATGGTTCGAACTTCCAGAACGTTGCGACCCATCGCCTCCAGCCGTGCCGCCGCCTCCGCCGAGGTCAGGCCGTCGGAGCGGGTGCCGAGAGCCTGCAACACCTCCACGACACTCGACTGCCCGGCGGTGTCAATTGTGAGCGGCGCTATTGAACCAACGGCCACTTCGCAAGTCTGGCCGAACTTTCCGGAACGTTCTCGGCACGGTGCGGTGGTCTGCACGTCCTTAAACTGTCCCCGTGTCCACGCTCGGATTCGTTCTTTCCGTTGCGGGCGGGGCTTGCGCATTCGCGTGGGTCGCCTCCCAGCTGACTGGTGACACGTCGTGGGTCGACCGACTCTGGTCAATAGTCCCTTGGGTGTACGTCGTGATCTTCGCCCACGGGGCCCACTGGCACGACGCACGGTTGAACCTCATGGCGGCGTTGACGACCGCGTGGGGTCTTCGTCTCACGTTCAACTTCGCCCGCAAGGGCGGCTACACGGGGGTGGAGGACTACCGCTGGGAAGTGCTGCGCGGCCGCATGACCAAGATGCAGTTTCAGCTGTTCAACCTGTTCTTCATCGTCCTGTACCAGAACGCACTCTTGGTTCTCATCGCCCTGCCCGCGTTGACCGCGTTTCAGCACCAGGGCCACGCGCTCGGATGGCTCGACTACCTGCTGAGCCTGCTCTTCGTGTTGTGCCTGGCCGGCGAGACAATCGCCGACCAACAACAGTGGAACTTCCACCAGCGCAAGGCCGCCGCGGCCGCGGCCGGCACCTCCGTGGAGCCGGGTTTTTTGAACACGGGCCTCTTTCGCTACTCGCGACACCCGAACTACTTCTTCGAGATCAGTCAGTGGTGGCTCGTGTTCGCCTTCGGCGCGGCGGCGGCCGGCTCGCCGATGCAGTGGACCGTGCTCGGCGCCGTGTTACTCACGATTTTGTTCGCCGGTTCGACACGCTTCACCGAAGAAATCTCGTCGGCGAAGTACCCGCAGTACGCCCAGTACCAACGCACCACGTCGGCCGTCATCCCGTGGTTTCCACGGACCAGCCGGGGCGCGTGAAGAAAGAGGATGTTCGTGACCGTTGACCGCAGTTCGATGAGCAGTCTTGAACGCGAGAAGGCCTCGGTCTTCCATTCCTGGTCGGCTCAGTCCACCATCGCGCCGCTGATGGTGGCTTCGACCGAGGGGGTGTGGGTGACTCTCGAAGATGGCACCCGCCTGCTCGATTTCTCCTCGCAGTTGGTGAACACCAATATCGGCCACCAACACCCCGCCGTGGTGAAGGCCATCCAGGAGCAGGCCGGCGTTCTCACCACCATCGCCCCCCAGCACGGCTACCAGTCGCGTTACCGGGCGGCCGAGTTGATTCTGGACCGCTCATTCGAAGGGGCGGACAAGGTGTTCTTCACCAACGGCGGCACCGAGGCCGTCGAGCACGCCGTGCGCATGGCCCGGTTGCACACCGGACGGCCGAAAG
>CAWUMA010000178.1:0-2051 GCA_963923835.1 uncultured bacterium | reverse complement strand
ACCGGGGCATTGAAGTCTTCTACGCCATCCACCCGGTAGCCGGTCGTATGCCGGGTCACATGAACGTTCTGCTGGCCGAGGCCAACGTGCCGTACGAACAGCTCAAGGAGATGGACGAAGCGAACCTGGAACTCCAGACAGCCGACGTAGCCATCGTGGTGGGCGCGAACGACACCGTCAATCCGGCGGCCAAGGACGACCCCTCGTCACCGATCTACGGCATGCCGATCATCAATGCGGACCAGGCCGAGAACGTCGTGTTCATGAAGCGTTCGATGCGACCGGGTTTCGCCGGAATCGAAAACGAACTCCTCTACAACCCGGCGACGACCTTGGTCTTCGGTGACGCAAAGGACACCCTGACCAAGCTGGTGGCGGCCGTTAAGGCGCAGTAGGCGGAGCGGTCAACTCGTCCAGCGCGGCCACGACCGCGGCCGGCAACTCGGTCGCCGCGGCGACGTTGGCCCGGATCTGCTCGGGCTTCGTGGCCCCGGCAATTACGGAGGAGACGGCCGGTCGGCTGAGCAGCCACGAGAACGCCAGCGTGAGAAGCGGCGTGGCGATCGACTCGGCGTACTCAATCAGTGCGTCAACCTGAGCGAGCCGCTGCTCATTCAGCCACATCGGGAGACGCTCGGCCGGCATCTTGGCGAGACGTGAATCTTCGGGGATGGCCCCACCGCGAACCTTGCCCGTGAGCAGGCCGTTGGCCAAGGGGTAGTAGGGCAACAGACCCACACCGAGATCGGCGCACGCGGCCAATGTGCCGTCCGACTCCACGTCGCGCGCGAGCAGGGAGTACTGATTTTGCACGGACACGAAGGCCGGTCCGACGCCGGCGGCTTCGGCGGCCTCACGCAGCATGGGGCCCGTGAAGTTAGAACAGCCAATGGCGCGAACCTTGCCGGCGGCCACGAGCTCGCCCAAGGCGCCGAAGGTGTCGGCGAGCGGAACGGTCGCGTCCGGATAGTGAAGTTGGTATAGGTCGAGGTAGTCGGTGCCCAGGCGTCGCAGTGAGTCATCGCAGGCCCGACGCACGTAGTCCGGCGAGGCTCCACCAGTCACCGTGGCGTGACCGGGGAGGGGCATGCCGAACTTTGAGGCGATAAGCACCTCGGAGCGGCGCGAACCAAGCGCCACGCCGAGCATCACTTCGGACTGCGTGGCGCCGTACGTGTCGGCGGTGTCAAAGAAATTCACGCCGGCCTCGAGGGCGGCGTTGACCACGGCCGTGGTGCCGGCCTGGTCGAGGCGCATGCCGAAGTTGTTGCAACCGAGTCCGACCTCGGACACCTGCAGGGGACCCAATAGGCGCGTACGCATGGCGTTCCTTTCGTCACGGCCAGCATACGGACATTCCGGCCAAACTCCGGGGGTACGATGGACGCGTCAAAGGAGTCGTCATGAAGGTCAAGGTCAACTTCGATCTCTGCACCAGTAACGCGGTGTGCATGGGAATTGCCCCCGAAATCTTCGAAGTCCGCGATGACGGCTATCTCTACATCCTGAACGAGAATCCCGGCCCGGAATTCGACGAGAAGCTCCGCCAAGCGGTTCTGGGTTGCCCCAACGGCGCGATTTCCGTCGAGGAATAGTTGTGACCGCGCCGCGGGTGCGATTCGCACCGTCACCCACGGGGTATTTCCACGTGGGTTCGGCGCGGACCGCGTTGTTCAACTGGTTCATCGCCCGGCAGCACCCCGAGGGCGTTTTCATACTGCGCATCGAGGACACCGACGAGACGCGTAATCGCGAGGAATGGGTCGACGGCATCGTCTCGGCCATGGAGTGGCTGGGCCTCTCCCCGGATGTGGGACCCTATCGCCAGAGTGACCACGACGCCGACCATCGGGGGGCAGTCGCCACCTTGATCGCCGGTGGTCGTGCGTACTACTGCGACTGCACGGCCGATGACGTCGCCGGACGGAAGGGCGACAACAAGACACCGGGTTACGACGGGTTCTGTCGTGGCCGTGGCCTGAGCGCAGGGGAACGCACGGCGGTCCGCTTCGCCACCCCCGACTCGGGGTCGGTGGTGGTGCGTGACTTGA
>CAWUMA010000177.1:0-2056 GCA_963923835.1 uncultured bacterium | reverse complement strand
TTCGTCGCACGCCGTCGCGGCCGTCAGTGAGCAACTTCCCCTACATCCCTCTCGACCCGCGCGGGTGGAAGATGGCGATGGGTTTGCGGCCTCTCGAGTGGATGAATTGGCTTGAGGTCGACGATCACCGTGGCGGAGAATTGGTTGAGAAACAGCGTCTTCTCGCCGAGCGGCGTGATGATGTGGTGGTCCTCGATGGGTGTGACGCACCAGCCGACGAACTTCGAAAGGAGATTGCCCGTTGGTACGCCGAACATCGTCCGGACATCACCTTGGCTCGGTCCACCAACGAGCACCCACTCGTTGAGGCGTCACGGTGGACCCAAGAGGACCTGGTCGTACTGGAACGACGAGACACCTGGCGATTGACCGGTGCGGTGGTGTGTTTCCCCTCGCGGTGGGACTTGCGCAGCAAGTTGGGCGCGAGTCTCGACGAAATCCACGGCCCCGTCCCCCTGTATCAAGAGAATCTGTCGTCGCCCACGAACGCCCTCTTTGACCGTCTCACTCCTGAGCGTTCCTTCTGGCGGTTGAACTGGACATTGCTGGATGACCCGTCACTGTTTCAGCCATCGGTGGTGCGCCGTGCACCCGGCGGCACCCTCAACGAGTGGTTTTTTCGCGTGGAGCGCCAAACCCTTCGTCGTCTCAGCCACACCGACGCCGTCATCTTCACGATTCGCACCTACGTGGCTTCGGCGGCCGAGTTGGCCACGCGGGATGATTCGTTCGTGTCCACCCTCCTCGCGAACATTGAGACGGCGCCACCCGACATGTCGGAGTACAAGGGCTGGCGCGGAGTTGCCGAGCATCTGGCCTCCTTGACCCACTGAGTCACTCCCGTGGGTCACAATGAGTTCATGCGACGCCTCGGACTTCTCGCCCTCGCCCTCTTTGCGGCTCTACCGGTCGTCACCGCCGGTGCGGCCGGTCGGGACCCGGGTCTGCCCAACCCGACTCTCACGCCGGGGGCGACGAACCCCGCGGTGCGTCAGTCCAACATTTTCCAGACCATCTGCGTGTCGGGGTACACCTCGACGATTCGACCGCCCGAGTCGTACACGCAGAATCTCAAATACCGTCAGCTCGACTCGGGTTACAACTACCAGGGCGACACCAACGCCCGGGACTATGAAGAGGATCACCAAATTCCGCTCGAGGTCGGCGGTTCTCCCACCAGCGTGAAGAACCTGTGGCCCGAACCCCGCTACGTCACCTGGGGGGCGTCACGCAAGGACGTGCTCGAGAACAAGATCCACTCATTGGTGTGTTCGGGCCAGATGAGCCTGGCCCAAGGCCAGCGCATCTTCCAGACGAATTGGATTCCCTGGTACCAGCGGTACTACGGGAATTAGCTACGCAGCAGGTCCTTGGCGATAGCCACGGTTTGCATCTCGTCGGTACCGGCGTAGATGCGCAGCACGCGCGCGTCACGGGCCAACTGCTCCACCCGGTACTCGGCTACGTAACCGTTGCCACCGAAGATCTGAATGGCGTCGTCGGCTACCTGGCAGGCGGCCTGGGCGGCATAAAGCTTGACGGCCGAGGCTTCGGCGAACGAGGTCGGCGCACCGTTCATGGAACGCTCAATGTGGGTGAAGACCATGTTGCGCACATTGATGCGGTGGATCTCCATGTGGGCCAACTTCTGCTGAATCAGCTGGAAGTCACCGATGGGCTTGCCCCAGAGCATGCGGTTCTTCGCGTAGTCGATGGAGAGCTTCAGACACTCGTCGATGACGCCGAGCGCCATCGCGGCCATGCCGACGCGCTCCTGGACGAAGTTGTCCTTGGCGCTCTGGCGGCCACCACCGGGGGTGTCCTCGGTTTCGCCGAGCAGGCGGTCCTTGCCGACGAACACGTCGGTCAGGAAAACCTCGCCGGTGGGGGAGCCGTGCTGGCCCATCTTGCGCATGGGCTTGGACTGCACGAGGCCGTCCATGCCCTTGTCGAGCACGAAGGTCAGCACCTTGCGGTCACGGATGTCGGTGCCGTCACCCTCGTCGAGCTTGGCGTAGAGGACGATGGTGTCGGCGTACGGTCCGTTGGTGATCCA
>CAWUMA010000176.1:0-2060 GCA_963923835.1 uncultured bacterium | reverse complement strand
AAGAGACAGGAGCAGCACGGCCGACGACGTGGCTCCCCCACGGATGCCAGGGGTCACGGCGTGGGTGGCCACCGACGAAAAACGGGGGTGCGACACGAGAACGAGTGGAACGATGACCGCGTTCACGGCGACGAAGAGCATCATGAACCGCTCCCACCGCCGGAACGAACCCGAGGCCGTGACGGCGAAGAGGAGCACGACGGCCGCGGGAACCGACACGTAGGGCGAGACCCCGAGGTAACTCATCGACAGGTCGATACCGATGAACTCGGTGACGATGATGAGGAAGTTGAGCAGCAAGATGGAGCCGACCGATACGTTGCCCCACCGGCGGCCGAAGCGCTCTCGGATGAGTCGGCCGTGCCCCACGCCCGTGACGGCCCCGAGGCGCGCCACCATCTCCTGGTTCACGATGAGAACAGGAATGAGGAGTGGCAGGGTCCACAGCAGGGTGTACCCGAAGTTCTGTCCAGCCTGGGCGTAGGTCGAGACGCCGCCGGCGTCGTTGTCGCCCACCATCACGATGAGTCCGGGGCCGATAATGGCCAGGAGCGTCAGGAGACGTGCGCGCAGGGTCCGGCGGGCGCCGGTGTCGTGTTCGCTGATGGAGCCGAACGCTCCGCTGATCTGGGGGTTTTCCGCTTCTCCGCGCACTCTTCCTCCTTTCGTGTCTCGTGTGGGCGTTGCCGCCGGCCACGGACACGAAAGGGCTAGAGGGCGTCCTTCCGGGTAGCGCGGCGTCGACGGGCGACGTGGTGCATCGTCAGCGTGGTACTAGGGGGTTTCAGAAAACCCCCTTAGAACGGGACCATTCGGTGCGGGGCGTCATTGTTCGGCTCCCACTCCGTACTCGGCGCGCCACCCCTGGGGCAGCATCTCCTCGAGCAGGTCATCGACGGTGATCACTCCCATCATCACCGCGTGTTCGTCGTCCACGACGGGCACCACGGTGAGATTGAAGTCGGACATTTTGCGAGCCACTCGGTGCACTTCCCAGTGGGGGTGCACGTGCTCCACGGTCGTACGTGACACCGCCAGCACGGGCTCTGATTCGTGGGAGCGCACCAGCGTGGCCACGCTGACCGAACCCACGGGCTGGCCGGTGGCGTCGATCACGAACACGGTGTTGAGTGCCTCGGTGGCCGCTGATGACGTGCGCACGGCCTCGAGGGCGGCACCCACGGTCTGGTCGTCACCGACCGTCACGAAGTCGGGACTCATCAGACCACCGGCCGTGTCGGCGTTGTATTCGAGAAGCTGGCGAACCTTGCTTTGCTGCTCGTGGGGCAGGCCCTCGAGGATCGGCAGGCGACGTTCCTGCTCCACCTCGCTGATGAGGTCCGCCGCGTTGTCCGGCTCCATGCGCGACAAGAGACGGGCCGCTTCCTCGTCACTGCGAGCCTCGAGGAATTCGAGCTGGTGCTCGGTGTCGAGTTCTTCGAACACGTCGGCTTCGAGTTCGCGGTCGTGCCCCACGGCCTCGATGATCTCCTCACCCTCTTCGTGGCTGGCCTGTTCGACCAGGTCGGCGATCTGGGCCGGGTGCAGCTTCGCCAACTTGCGATAGGGAATACGGAGTCGCGCACTCGGCACGTGACCAACGAACGGCTCAATTTGGGCGAAGTCGACCACCGAGTGCGACCTACGACCGGGAAGGCGCAGAAGACGCCCGATGATGCCTTGGCGCTGGGTGTCAACCGCCACGACTTCCCAGCGGTCGTTGATGCACGCGATTTCGATCTCGTGCGCAATCACGAGGCGGGCCCGGGTCAGATTGATGTGGTGGCGTGACAAGAGGTCTTCGGCGATGAGCATTTCACCGGGACGGCGCTCGAAACGGCGAAGGTCGACGCGTCGACCCTGGAAGGTGACCCGGCCTTCGGCGAGGCCCCCAATCTTGCGAATCGGCACGAAGAGATTCCGGCCCTCGATCCGAATGACCGCCCCGACAATCGGCGGGTGACCGTCGTCGCCGAGACGAGCGACCAGGTCCTGGACGCGACCGATCCGGTCACCGTCCAAATCAAAGATTGGCCGGCGCAGAATCGTGGAGAAGTGGA
>CAWUMA010000175.1:0-2060 GCA_963923835.1 uncultured bacterium | reverse complement strand
TGGCCACGAGGTCGGGCTCGGCTTCCTTGTCGGGCAAGGAGCCGTCGGCCCGCTGAAGACAGCGCACGGTGAGTGCCTGCTCGTTCAAGCGGGCCTCCCCCGCCCCGGCGACGAGGGCCCAGGGCAGACGGGCAAACCCTGTCTGGGCCGCTTCGATCGCTTCGTCGAGGGTGGCCACCTCGTGCGTGTTGCTGTCACGGCGCGCGGTGGCGGCCGCGAGCATGTCAACCGGCATGGCCGCGAGCGTGCTCTGCGCGAAGGCGGCCAATCCGTCGAGCGCGATGGTCTCCTTCGAACCGGTGTCACGACGGACCACGGTGGCCACGCCCTGGGCCAGGTCGCGCGGACCCACTTCGACGCGCAACGGCACGCCCTTGATCTCCCAGTCGGTGACGCGCCGTCCGAAACTGCCGCGACCCTGGTCGAGAGTGACGCGACGCCCGGCGGCCCGCAGTCCGTCGGCGATCTGGGAAGCGGCCCGGTTGACGTCCTCGTCGTCGCGAACGGCCATCACGACGACCTCGGTCGGTGCGACCGCCGGCGGCAACACGAGACCGTTGTCGTCGCCGTGGCACATGATGAGTCCGCCGATCATGCGCGTCGAGGCACCCCACGACGTCGTCCAGCAGGTTGCCTCCTGGCCGGCTTCGCTCTGGTAGCGGATGTTGAAGGCTTCGGCGAAATTCTGACCGAGTTCGTGACTGGTGGCCATCTGCAGTGCCTTGCCGTCGCGCATCATGCCCTCGCACGTCATCGAGTTGATGGCCCCGGCGAAGCGTTCCGACGGGGGCTTGATGCCGAGGTAGGTCGGCACGGCCAGCACGGTGCGCAAAAAGTCGTTGTACACGTGGTGGTGAATTCCCACGGCGTAGTCGTGCGCGTCCTCGTAGGTCGCGTGCGCGGTGTGACCCTCCTGCCAGATGAACTCCGAGCTGCGCAGGAACAGTCGGGTCCGCAGTTCCCAGCGCACCACGTTGGCCCACTGGTTGAGCAGCAACGGCAGGTCGCGGTAGCTCTGGACCCACTTGGCCATGTACTCACCGATGACGGTCTCCGAGGTGGGACGCACCACCACGGGCTCGGCCAACTCTTCACCGCCGGCGTGGGTCACGACGGCGAGCTCGGGCGAGAAACCCTCGACGTGCTGCGCTTCGCGCTTGAGGTAGCTCTCGGGAATGAACAACGGGAAGTAGGCGTTCTGCGCGCCCGTCGCCTTGATGCGTCGATCCATCTCGGCGACCATGGCCTCCCAGATGGCGTACCCGAAGGGACGTATCACCATCGTGCCACGCACCGGGCCGTTGTCGGCCATCTCGGCCTTGGCGACCACGTCTTGGTACCAGCGGGGGAAATCCTCGGCCTGGGGGGTCAGCACGGATGCCACGGCGCTCCTTCGCGTCAACAGTGGCGTTCAGCCTAGCGAAGCGTTATTCGTCGACGCGGCGACGGATGCGCTCGATGCGCGACGTGGCGTCGTTGGCGTCGGAACCCTTCACCTCGAGCAACGTGGCCCGGTCGGCGGCCGCTTCGTCCTCGGCCTTCTGGTCACGCGCGGCCAGTCGGGCCTCGATGCCCTCGTCCATGATCTTGCGGGCCTCGTCGACGAGGGCCTGGACCATCTCGTCCTCGGGCACGACGCGCACGATCTGGCCCTGAATGAAGAGGTGGCCCCGCTTGCGTCCGGCCGCGATACCGAGGTCGGCGTGACGGGCCTCGCCCGGGCCGTTCACCACGCAGCCCATCACGGCCACCTGCAGCGGGATGTTGAGTTCGCTCAACGCGACCTGGGCGTCGTTGGCCACCTTGATGACGTCGACCTCGCTGCGGCCACAACTCGGACACGCGATGAGGTCGAGGCCCTTTCGTTCGCGCAGACCCAGCGCCTCGAGTAACTGGCGACCGGCGCGGGCCTCCTCGACCGGATCGGCCGTGAGCGAGTAGCGAATGGTGTCACCGATGCCCTCGGCGAGAAGCGTGGCGATGCCGGCCGTCGCCTTCAGCAAACCACCGGGCAACGGACCGGCCTCGGTCACGCCGAGGTGCAACGGGTGGTCGAAGGT
>CAWUMA010000174.1:0-2069 GCA_963923835.1 uncultured bacterium | reverse complement strand
GTGGTGGTGGAGTTGCTGCGCGCCGAGCCCACGGTCCGCGGCCTCAGCGAGCCGTTCCTCGCCACGCTGCGACGTCGGTGCGTGGAGATGACGGCCTACCTGGCCTTGCACCACGATGAGCCCGTCACCGGCGACCGTCTACGTTCGCGTGTTCTCGGCGGCGACGAGACCGACGCGTCAATCCGCACTCTGGCCAACACCGCCTCGGCCGTGCGCCGCTCCTTGGGCCGCGACGAGGCGGGGCCCCGGCTCCACCCCGTCACCAGCGCGGGTCTCTACACCACTCACGGCGTGACGTGCGACGTCACCCTCTTCCACTCCTACGTCGCCCGCGCTCGCGACGCCGGTCCGGCCGGCGCGGCTCACGCCGAGCGGGCACTGGGACTCATCCGGGGTGAACCACTGGCCACCGCTCTACGGGGATTCGAATGGTTTCTCGCCGAAGGACACGCAGCCACGCTGGCGCGTGACGCCGCCTGGGCGGCCATGGCCGTGTGCGACGACGCACTGGTGAGGGGAAACGTTGACCTCGCGCAGTGGGCCCTCAACCAGGGTCTGCTCGTGGACCCCTTCAACGACGACTTACGTCAGCGTCGAATCCGTACGGCCCGCTCAGGCGAGCTTGGCCGCGATTGATCCCGCTCCGCGCAGCACCGACCCGTCCGCTCCCGCCGAGGAGTAGCGCGCCGCGGGACGAGCCGTGGCTTCGCCAATCAGGTCGTTGAGCAGTCGGTCAAAGGAGACGGGCGGCTCGACGAAGAGGTGCTTGGAGAGCGAGCCGGGAATCGTGTTGATCTCGTTCACGTAGAGCTCGGTGTCGTTGGCGAGGAAGTCGATACGGGCCACGCCACGCACACTCGCGACTTCCACCAGAGTCCGGGCGCACTGGGCGATCACCGAGGCCTGGTCGCCGGGCAAGACGGCGGGCAGTTCGCGGGGCGCCGAGACCATCCCCTCTCCCCCGACGTACTTGTCGCGGTAGTTGAGAATCTCCGCTCCCGAGGTTCGCCGAATGGGCTTCTCGATGGCGGAGAGTTGCACCTCGGGGTAGGTGCGCACGGCGATCTGCACGTCGAAAAGGTCCGCGCGGAAAGGCTCCACCACGCACCCGCGCGAGAGGTGGGTGTTGGTGGCGAGTCGTGCGCGGGCCGTGTCGAGGTCGGCCACCACGTCGATACCGATCGACGAACCGCCAAAGCGCGGCTTCAAGATGTAGGGGCCGGGGAACGGCAGCGACGTCGTCGACGCGTCGAGCAGAACGCGGGGCAACGTGGGAAGTCCGGCCGCCGCGACGACCGCACCGAAGGCCCACTTGTCCATGCCCAGGGCCGCGCCGGCGACCGACGGGCCGGTGTAGGCGAGACCAGCCAGATCGAAGAGCCCCTGCAGAGTGCCGTCTTCGCCGGGGCCACCGTGGGTCGCCACCACCACGGCCTCGAGGGGGCGAGCCTTTTCGCGGCCGAAACGGCCGCCTTCCTCGACGAACCCGCCACCCGGGCCCGGCTTGAACGTGAGGGGGGTCGCACCAGCGGGAACCCCGTCGACGAAGTCGGTCGCCTCGACCGTCGGGGGCAGGGCGACGAAGTCGCCGGACTTGGTCCAGTAGAGACCGACGGCGTCGCGACTACGGGCGACTTCGCGAAGAGCCAGGAGTCCGGTGAGAATTGAGATGTCGTGTTCGGGCGAGGGGCCGCCAAAGACCACACCGATCGTCACGTTTTACCTCGCTCGCTCGACAATCAAGGGTAGTTGTCGGGCAGGTCGTTGAGGTACAACACGGCGTCACCATCGCGCAGGTTCTCGCGCACCCAGGCCACGGCCTGATCGCGGCGGGCCACCCGTCTCGCCCCCTCGCCGTACCCGGCCGCTAAAGCCCGGGCGTTGGTGCGACCCACGATCACCAGTTCGGCGCCGTCGGCGCGGGCCGTGGCGGCGAGTTGGGCGTTGGCCTCGCGTTGGAGATGGCCCAGTTCCACCATGCCCGGCGTGACCACCACGCGTCGGCCCGTCGCGGGAGTCTCTCGCAGCAGAGCGAGCGACGCGGCCGCACTGGCCGGGTTGGCGTTGAA
>CAWUMA010000173.1:0-2083 GCA_963923835.1 uncultured bacterium | reverse complement strand
GCGCGCTCATACAAATCGGGATCGGTGACGAGACTCGGAAGCGTCTCGGGTATCTCGATACGCAGATGCCGGCCGAGGGTATCAATAGTTTCGAGGGCGCTGGCGACCAGGTCATCAAGTTCCACCGCAACGGAACGAGGTGTCACCACCCCCGCTTCAAGCCTTCCCGCATCAAGAAGGTTGGTCACGAGTCTCGTCAGTCGATGAACCTCCCGCTCAATTGTGGAGAGGAACGCCCTCTGCTCTTCGGGTGACCAGTCAACATCACTCGCCAGAAGTGTCGAGACATTGGCCTCAATTGTCGCCAGCGGTGTCCGCAGGTCGTGGGAAACGGCCCTCAACAGCCCGGTCCGCAACGCGTCGGTCGCGGCCAGAGCCTGGAGCGCGGCCTCCTCGCGCTGGATTCTTTGGGACTGAATCCCTACGGCCAGCCGCCCAAGAAAAGCGCGGAGTATGGATTGATCCGCAGAGTCTGTGGTGCCCCCCCAAACGATGAGGCGGTGCGATGCGTCAATGTCGAAAACTGAATGCGTCTTCGAATCCGAATGTGCGACGCCCGACGCCAATTCGGTACGCCAATCACTCTCCTCAAGACTCTGCAGTTCAACGTGACCGAAACCAAAGACCGTGCGCAGCGTCTCGAGAATTGGTGCGAGATCGTCACGGCTCGTGGCCACCGTTGCCGCCGCAGTGGCCAAAATCTCTGCCTCGTTTCGTGAACGTTCAGCCTCGGCAGTTCGGGTTGCGAAGGCGGTTACCGCGAAGGCCACGACGCCGGAGAATGCCAAATAGGCAGTGAGCGCGGCTAGGTCCGAGCTGTGTCCGATGCTGAGGGAATGAAGGGGCTCGACAAAGAAATAGTTCTCAAGGATTGCCGCAATCAGTGATGCGGTTAGTCCGACCGCAAGGCCTCCCCACGCCGTCACGGCCACCACCGTGGCGAGATACGCCGGGAATACAACCGCTAAAGGGTTGGTGGGTTGTAACTGGAGGATCAAGATTGTGAGGGCGGGGAAAAGTAACGCGGTTCCGGCTATTGCTTCAACCCGACGTCGCCAGGTGAAGGGAGATTTCCGACGACGTCGAACAAGCCGAATGTCGGAAACCCCCGTAGGAACCAGATGAATTTCGGAACCCTTCAACTCTCGTGATAAGCGAGCGACGATTCTTGACCCCTGAGACGATCTGTGGCTGGGGTTGGCGCTCAAAAAAACATGAGTGGCGCCTTCCGATTGGGCGAATGCGACAGTGGCCGAGACGGTGTCGTTATCGACAATTTCTCGCAACGCGATTCCCATCCTCCCGGCGACCTGTCTGGTCAGGTGAAGGTCGTGTGGTGGGTTGCGTCGATGCGTCACCGGAGCGACGTACACCGCGACAATGTCGGAATTGGTCGATTCGGCAAGTTTCAGACCCCGGCGAAACAACTCTTCGTCAGATGGTCCGCCAGTAACGAGAACTAAAACGCGGCCCGTTGGCGCATTCGGAACGGGTTGGCGCCCGTGGTCTGACACAAATTGGTTCATCCACTTCAGAGCCAGTCGGCGACGCGTCTCGAGGTTGCTCAGACTGAACAGTTGGTGCAAGTCGGGATCAACGAGCTCGGCTTCGAAGAGGTTTCCGTGAGCCATTCGTCTCCGCAGCGCTTCGGGCGAAATATCGACTAACTCAATCTGATCGGCCGTTTGGACGAGTTGGTCAGGCATCACGTCAAGCATGTGAGGGCTCGCCGAGGTTCGAAGCTGATTCGCGAGGGACTCAATTCCGGAAATGTCGATGGTTCCTGTGACGTCTACGCCCGCTTCCAAAAGCATCTCGATTTGGTGCCATCGTGAAGAGTTCGTTTCTCCGTCGGTGTACCGGACGGCGATGTCGTCAACAAGCACCAAGGTCGGGTTCCGACGTAGTATTTCCTCCAGATTCATCTCTTCGTTGTTGAAACCCCATCCTTCGACCATGTCGAGGTCGCCAATCTGGGCTTTGGTGTTCGTGCGTTCGTGGGTGTTGAGATGACCAATAACCACACGGGCGCCTCTGGCTCGCCGACGATTGCCTTCGTCCAGCATCCGATAGGTAGCTCCGG